>JAYWFP010000117.1:0-5005 GCA_043778745.1 Chloroflexota bacterium | reverse complement strand
CGCCGCCGCCCGACGAGGAGGTCTGGCGATTGGTCACCGACGAGACCCGAGAGGTCGGCGTCCACCTGATGGGACGACGGCTATACGAGACGATGCTGTACTGGGAGACCGCCGACCAGGATCCATCGATGGACGACGCGGAGCGCGAGTGGGCCGCACTGTGGAAGCCGCTCCCGAAGGTCGTGTTCTCCACCACGTTGTCGGCGCTGCAGGGCAATGCCCGCCTGGCCTCCGGCGGCCTCGCGGAGGAGATCGAGCGCTTGCGAGCCGAGCCGGGGGAGGGCCACATCGCGATCGGCGGCGCGACCCTCGCCGCCGAGGCGGCCGCGTTGGGTCTGATCGACGAGTACCGGGCCAGGGTCTACCCGGTGCTGGTCGGCGGTGGCATTCCTTACTTTCCGCTGCATGAGCGCCGGGTGGATCTCGAACTCGTCGAGACCCGCACCTTCAGCTCGAGCGTCGTCTACCTCCGCTACCGCATGGCGAGCTAGCCGGCTCGTCCGCCGGGCGCGGCGGCCGAGTCGTCTGTTCGCGGTGCTCGCCG
Source organism: Chloroflexota bacterium (assembly GCA_043778745.1). Taxonomy (GTDB): domain Bacteria; phylum Chloroflexota; class Limnocylindria; order Limnocylindrales; family CSP1-4; genus UBA5189. The sequence goes on along the minus strand of JAYWFP010000117.1, from coordinate 4,461 downwards.
GCCTGTCCATGAACGGAAGCGTGCCGGACGATCACGCCGGACCGATCGCCATGCCGGCAGGAGCACAGGTATGACAAGTGACCGCCCGACTGGCGTGTCGACGCATGATCAGGGAAGGGGCGCGACGTCGAGCAGGGTTCCACGGAGCATCGGGTCGGCGCTCGGCCGGTAGGCATTGAAGACCGCGACGAAGATGCTCCCCGATACCGTCTTCGTGCTGGTCGAGCCGATGAGCGTCACGCTGATCAACCGGCCCGATACGCCCCGCTTTCGGAAATCGAACGCCATGATGGTGCCGACGTTCGTCCGCGGGTCGCGGGAGAAGTAGCCGGACAGCTGAGCCACGCTGTAGGCGCGGGTCTGCCATGTGGCAAAAGGGGCGCCTGCGTCATACGAGGCGCCCAATGGATCCCGGTCGGAGGAACCCCTGAGGTAGCTATAGACCCCGGCGACCTTGGCGCCGGTGCCCGACACGTAGACGTTCTCGTTGTTCTCGGTCCAGCCGCCCGCGGTCGAGTGGAACAGCGTGTTTGCGATCGTTGATCCGCTGCGCACGACCTGACCTGCGGTCGCGAGGACGACCGCGTCCGCATCGGGGTGTTCGCGCCGAACCCCGAGATAGACCTGCGATCGGGTGTCGTCGAAGACATCGTAGGTCCCGCCCGACACGAGGTGATAGGCCGCATAGCCGCGCGCGACGATGGTCTGTGCGATCCGTGCCTCGATGGGCCATGAGGTCGGCATTTCGACTGGAACCACACCGCGCAGGTAGGTTTCGAGCAGCACCAGGTTGATGACGTCGAGAGTCGAACCCGACACCTTGATCCGCAGCGTGCCGCGGTACAGGTCATTGGTCGAGGGCTTCGAAAAGAGCTGGATCGTGGTGTTGTTGGACGTCGGCGTGACCTGGAAGTCGGCGGCAGCCGAACCATCGAACAGGACCTCCCCGGCAGCCGAATCGACGACGACCCGCCAGCCGGCCGTGCTGGTCGGCGCGAAGACGCGGAGCCTGGCCTCGGCCGGGAATTCGAGGTTGATCCCGCCGACGGCCCAGCTGCCACCGCGTCCGTAGATGGTCAGCGGCTTGGCCCCGGTCGGCGCGAAGTTATCGAGGAGCAGCACGCGGATCGGCGTGCCCGTGGACATCGTGCCGATCGTCGTGCCCGCGTAGTAGTGGGCCAGGATCTCCCCCGCGGTCTGGCCGGCGAGCGCACGGCCGCGGGCGCCGTACTGGGAGAGGCCAACGCCATGCCCGTAGCCGCGCCCGTAGAAGGTCGTCGTGGTCCCGAGGGTCGTGACCGCACCGGATGACGACGAAGTCGACGTCGCGAGAATCCCTGTTGCGGCGTACAGCACGGTGACGCCGTAGAGGGACGAGACCGACTGGCCGTTGACCTGGCTGATCAGGTACCAGCCCGATCCGGCCTTGCTGGTCGGGCATGTGGCCGACCAGGACCCGCCGGCTGTGGTTCCGGTTACGGTGAGCTTGTTGTTGATGCCGAGCTTGACCTTGGCCGTTGCGCTGGTGGTGGAGCCGGTTCGAAGGTTGATGCCATCGCAACCCGGGACGAGCACCGTGCCGGCCGGAGAGGCGGTCGGAGCCGGCGTGGGCGTCGAGACGGGATTGGGAACCGGGGTCGCGGTGGGAACCGATACGGGGGTGGGAACCGGGGTCGCGGTGGGAACGGGCGTCGGCTGTGCCGCCGTCGGCGAGGCGGACGGTGCCGGGACCACGGTGCTTGCCTTGAGGACGCCGGTCGCTGCATAGAGCGCTGAAACGCCGTACAGGACGGAAACCGGTTGGTTATTGACCTGGGTGATCCGATACCAGGCGGATCCCGACTTCGCGCCCGGGCAGCTGGTTCCCCAGGCGGCACCAGCAACCGTCGCTGACACCGTGACGGCGTTGGCAAGGGACAAGGACGTCTTGATCGTCGCGCTGGTCGAAGCGCTGGTTCGGAGATTGACGCCCGAACAGGCGGGGACGTACGCGGTACCGGCGGTATCCGGGGTCATCGTCGGGGCCGGAGTTGGGGGAGCCGTCGGTACGGGCGTGGGCGTCGGCGTCGGATCTGCGGTCGCGGATGCCGTCGGGCTCGAGGTCGGGGGGGCGGTCGGCGGCGGCGCGGACGCGGGGACCAGCACGCCGACGGCGGCATACAGCACGGTGACCCCATACAGGGACGCGACCGACCGGCCGTTGACCTCGGTCACGGTGTACCAGCTCGAGCCCGACTTCCAGGTCGGACAGGACGTCCCCCATGACGAGCCGCTGACCGATCCGGAAACGGTGACGCTGTTCGCGAGACCCAGCGAGGTCTTGATCGACGCGCTCGTCGTCGGGCTTGTTCGCAGATTCACACTGGAGCACGCCGGCGCCATGGTCTGCGAGGCCGAGATCGGCGCCACGGCCATCAGCATGAGCATCACCGCTGCGAGGAGCGCGGTCAGCCACCGGCCAGCCGACGGCCGATGTCCGGCGCCCGGACCGGCGAGGTGAGAAGCCTGAGTTGTGATGTCCATTGGGGAGCCATCGTGGTCGGCCTTGCCTCGCCAGACCACGACCCAACAGGACCAACACGGACCCGACCCGAAGGTCCTACGGCCACCGCCGAATGCCGCATGCCCGCCGGCGCCGAATGCGGAAGGACGCAGGCCGGTCGCGTTCCCCCGAAGGACCAAGGCCCGCCGCGTCCAGAACGCCACGTGCTTGCCGGAGCGCGGCGTCTTCTAAATGCGGGGGCATCGAGAAGCTATATAGCGTCGTTCGAGGCAAGACCAACGACATGACCCTGCGGGTCGGAGAAGAGCCCGAACGTCACGCCGGGGACGCTTGTCGCCAGTTGGACGACCCTGCCGCCCAGCGCCACCGCACGTTCGCGCGACTCGGCCACGTTGGCCACCCCGGCGAAGATCGTCACCATGGCCTTGCCGCCCTGGCGCGGGCTGATGCCCCCGGGAATCTTGCCGCTCGGAACGCCGCTGTCGACATAGGTGTAGCCCGGAAACGCGCCGGGCGGGTAGGTCCAGCCAAACAGCTCGCCCAAGAAGGCGCGCCTGGACTCCGGATCCTCGGACCGGATCGAAGTGCACGGTCGGGTTGCCCATGACTCGTCCGTCCCACGTCCGGCCAGATGACCGCGTATCAGAACGACGAAAAGGTCCCGCTGAATCGACGGAGGTCAGCAACGAGCTCGTGAAACTTCGCCCAACTCGGCGGCGTCTGCCGGTAACGCGGCCCTTTCCGCCGCACCTCACCTGACTGGAGTCTCCGATGGCACCTTCCGCGATCGCTGTTTCGATCCCATTGCCCAGCTCGCGCGTTCGATGGGCCGGCATCGGCCTGGCCGGCGGCCTGCTGGTTGCCCTTGTCGCCGGGCCCGCACTGGGACCGCGACCCATCCTTGCCGTCGACCCCGGCGCCACGCCCGAGCACACGATTGCGGTCGCGGGAACGGGCCGCGTCGTCATCAGCCCGGACATCGCCGATCTCCGCCTTGGCGTGTCCATCACCGCCAAGACCATCAAGGCCGCCCGCACGGCCAACGCGACCGCCATGACTGCGGTGATCGCGAGTCTCAAGAAGCTCGGCATTGCGGACAAGGACATCCAGACGACGATCCTGTCCCTGCAGCCGGTCTACGACTACTCCTCGAACTCGAGCGCGCCGCGACTGACGGGCTACAACCTGTCCAATGGCATCGCGGTCACGATCCGTGACCTTGACAAGGTCGGCGATGCGATCGATGGCGCTCTGGGTGCAGGCGCGACAACTCTGGACGGGGTGACGTTCCGGGTCGACAACCAGGTGGCCGCCGAACGACAGGCACGCGAGGCCGCCATGGCCGAAGCGAAGTCCAAGGCCCAGACGCTCGCTTCGGCGGCCGGCGTTTCGATCACCGGCGTCGCCTCGATCAACGAGACCGCCGCCCCGGTCCCCTACCCGATGTACTACGGCGCCCAGGCCGGAGCGGCCGTCCGCGACCTTGCGACGCCGGTCCAGCCGGGCACGAACGAGGTTACCGTCACGGTTGCGGTGGTCTACGTGATCGGCTGACGGGGCGTGTATCCGGCTCCGGTACGGAGCACGTCCGCTGCTGCGATGAGGGCAAGCGCATAGCCGATCGCGAAAAGTGACCAGGGATACGATCCGGGCAGGTTGCCATCGAGGAGCCTGCCCGAATCGATCGTCCAGGAAAGGATCACGAGAAATCCGCCGACCAGCCCCGCTGCCCAGTGCCGTGGCCTCGCCACGAGTCGCCGATCGTGGCGCAGGCGTTCGGCCGCGGCCAATCCGACCACGATCAGGGCCACGCTGACAAGGACCGGCGACCAGACCGGGCCAACCCACGGAAGCGGGATGAGAAACAGCAGGTCCGTGGTCCCCAACGACCCGGGCCAGCCGCTGAAGACCTGGAGCCACGCGTAGTAGCCGATATCCCAGACACCGAACACGACGGC
>JAYWFP010000116.1:0-11779 GCA_043778745.1 Chloroflexota bacterium | reverse complement strand
CAATACGGACAGTCTCCTGGCTCGATCGCTGGGACGGCGGCATCGTGCGGCTGTCGGCTGCACGGTCGCAGCCGGCGGCAGGATAGCACGATGCGTCCATCCTGCCAGCCACGGGGCCGAGAGCCTGCTGCGTGCCTGGACGCCGCCGCATTGGTGGTTGCGGCCCGGGTCACGCGCGTACCGCGCACCACCATGCCCCTCGGGTTGCCGCCTCCCCCTCGCTCGGCGCACGCTCAGCGAGTCTCCACCGACGGACCGTTGATCCCGAAGGCGTAGCGCCCGTAGGCGCTCACGACGATGCTCCGCGCCTCGAGGACCGTCAACCCCGCGAGGACCGCGCCGATCGGCATCCGCGTCACGGCGGCCAACTCGTCGGTCGTGGTCGCGCCGACCGCGAGCGCACGGACCAGCGATGCTTCGCGGGCGGGCAGGTCCATCGCGACGGCCTCGACGGACGGGCCGGCGACGCGATGTCCCGGCGGCCGCAATCCGTGATGCGCATACGGTGCATGGTCTTTGGCCACTCCAGACTCGACCCCCGGCGCGAATGCGGAATCGGCCGCAAGCCCCAGATCCTCGAGCAGCTGAGGAACGCCGGACACGACCCGGGTGAGGCCGCTGTAGTCACGCAGCCAGGCAAGGCAGCCGGCGGACTCGGGAGCCTCGATGGTCCCAGGTACGAGGAAGCACTCCCGGCCCTGCTCGAGTGCCCACGCCGCGGTCAGCAGCGCTCCGCTGCGCACGCCCGCCTCGACCACGATCACCGCATCGACCAGCCCGCTGATGATTCGGTTCCGACGCGGAAACGTGCCGCGCGTCGGCTTCGTATTTGGAGCATGCTCCGAGATGACGGCGCCGCCCCGTTCGATGATCACGGCCGCCAGCCGATCATGGGCGACGGGTGTGAGGCGCCCGTGTCCACCGCCGATCACGGCCACCGTGGTTCCCGATGCCTCGATGGCGGCCGCATGCGCGGCACCATCGATCCCGAGGGCCAGGCCGCTCACCACGAGTGCGCCGGCTCGAGCAAGGGCCGCCCCGATACGGGATGCAGTTCGGCGGCCGAGGTCCGTGGGTCGTCTCGTCCCGACCACGGCAACCGCGTCGACCGCCTCGAGAGCCGCATCCACGCCGCGGACGAACAAGACCCGTGGCGGCATCTCGATGGTCCGGAGACGGGCCGGGTAGGCGGCATCCTCCAGCGTGATGGCATGAACCCCACTTGACCGCATCCCGGCCAGGAAGGTGTCGGACGACCGCGCTGCCTCGACGACCCGATCCAACGTCGCCCTGGTCACGCGGACCACGTCCGGCCCACCATCCCGGATCGCGGCTCCAAGCGAGGCTGCGCCGTTTCGGCCCGCTGCGACCCGGAGAGCGGTGTTCGCGCTCCCCATCGCGGCGAGCAGGGATTCCAGCGTTGCCGGGCCGACACCATCGACGGAAACGAGGACAGCGAGTGCGTCGCGATTGGCCGCGGCGATCCGCTCATCCGGCGCGGACGGGTTCACCGGCACGGTCCCGGCGCTCGCCGATGCGTCGGCTCCCGCGAATCGCGTTTCACCCGGCGAGGGCGAGGGGCGAGCGGGTTGCCGGGGCCCGCCACCGCGCGGCCTCCTCGAGGTGGGCCACCTGAACACGAGACGCGCCCTCCAGATCGGCGATGGTTCGCGCGACCCGCAGGAGCCGATCCGTACCGCGACCGGACATGCGTTCCCCGTCGGCAAGGGCGATCGCGCGGAGGCGCTCGACCTGCCCGAGTGCGCAGATCTCCCGGAGCGCACGGCCGGTCACGCGGGCGTTGAGCAGGTTGTTCTCGCGCTCCATCTGGATCTTCCGCGCCACGGCGATCCGACCGGCAACGACCCTGGATGGCTCCGGCTCGAGCCCGTTCACGATTGAAGCGGCAGAGATTCCGGGCATCCATACCCAGATGTCGATCCGGTCGCGAAGCGGACCCGAGATCCGGTTCATATAGCGATCCGGCGCGCCTCGGGGGCACTCGCATGGACGGGATCCGGTGTTCCCGCATCGACACGGGTTCATGGCAGCGACGAGCTGGAATGAGGCCGGGAAGGTCACGCTGCGCGCGGCCCGGGCGATCGTGACGCGGCCATCCTCGAGCGGTTGGCGCAGCGCCTCGAGCACATCCCGATCGAACTCGGGAAGTTCGTCGAGAAAGAGCGTTCCGTGGTCGGCTCGAGTCACCTCGCCGGGGGCGAGGCCCGGACCGCCACCGACCATCGCCGCGTATGAACTCGTGTGGTGGGGCGCCCGGAACGGGGGTGTTCTGATCAGCCCGACGATGGGTCCCTCGCCCGAGGCCGACGCAACGATGGTCGCCGCGAGGGCGGCATCGTCGCCCAGGGCAGGCACGAGGCCGGGTATCGTCCGAGCGAGCAGGGTCTTGCCGCCACCGGGTGGGCCGATGAGGATGATCCCATGGCCGCCGGACAAAGCGATCTCGAGGGCCCGTCGTGCCTCGGCCTGGCCACGGACCTCCGAGATATCGGGCGTTGCAGGGCCTGGACTTCGGCTCCCCGAACCGCTGGGTCCGACATCGGCCGCGCCGAGGGGGTCGGACGCGATGGCTTCGTCCGCGAGCGCCACCCTCGCTGGCGCCGGCGGCGATGCGCGTCGGCGTGCCCGCAACCGGTCGACAGCCTCATCGAGGGTCCGGCAACCGATGGACTCGATCGATCGGACGAGGTTTGCTTCTGGCAGGCTGTCGACGGGAACAATGACTCGTTGAATGCCGTGACTCGCGAGCGACGCCAGCATGGGCAGCAGGCCGGGTACGCGGCGGACTTCGCCGCCGAGACCAAGCTCTCCGATGAGCGCGATCCTCCCCGGCGCAGGCCGGAACTGCTCCGACCCCATGAGCATCCCGATCGCAATCGCCAGGTCAACCGAAGCACCGGCCTTGGGCAGGTCAGCTGGGGACAGGTTCACGGTAATGCGACGTGCCGGAAAGACGAACCCCGCATTACGCACGGCCCCACGAACTCGCTCGCGTGATTCGCGAAGCGCCGCATCGGCCAGTCCGACGATCGTGAATCCCGGGAGCCCGGACGCGACGTCGACCTCGACCCGAATCGGTCGACCTTCGAGACCCACAAGGGTTGCCGAGACAAGGGTCGCAAGCACGAGGGTAACGTACGCGGCGTGCCACATCCGGCCCTTACTGGGCTGTTATCCGCCCATCACCGGCAGATGTGATGGTCGGCTTCGGCTACTTCGCCTTCCTGACCGGCGTGGCAAAAGCGGCGTCGATCGCGGATGCCAGCGCCGCCATCTCGCGCCCCAGAGGTGAATCGGGTTTGGTGTGACTGAACGGCGCCCCTGAGTTCTGGGCGCTGATTGCGACGCGATACTCGTTCGCGACCTTGTGCTCGAACTTGCGTTTCAGAACGCCCTCGGCGGCCTGTACGCTGATCCCGGTGAAGGCGTTCGAACGGTTGAGCAGGAGTTTGACCTTCGAGCTCTCATAGCCGATCCGGGCCAGCGCCTCGAGGGCAAGGCGGACGTTCTTGAGACAGGACAGATCTGCGGTCATGACGACGTAGATCTGATCGGCATGATCGAGCACCGACAGCGTCAGATCCCCGAGGCGCTTCTCGACGTCGACCACAATGTAGTCGTACATCGTTCGAAGCACATTCAAGATCTGCACCATCTGGTGTTCCTGGACGCGATCGCCCTCCTCGGGGGTCGGCGGCGCCAAAAGCAGGTCGACGCCGGAGTCATGCTGGACCAGGACCGACTTCATCAGATCGGCATCGATCGTGTGCACCGCCGCCAGTTCCGAGATGCTCTTGCGGTCGTTGCCCAGATCCAGGAAGACGCGATGGTCCCCGAACTGGAGCACGCCGTCGACCAGTGCCACCCGGCGCTGATGTTCCGCATGTAGTGCGATCGCCGTGTTGATGGCGATGGTCGTGGTCCCGACGCCGCCCTTGGCTCCGTAGAACGCCAGGACCTTCCCCAGCGGCGGCTTGCCGAGGCTGGTTGTCGAACCCGGTGAGAACCGCGTGAGCAGGCTCTTCATCCGGGCGAGCAATTCGGCCTGATGGAATGGCTTGACGAGGTAGTCGTCAGCGCCGGCGCGCAGCCCCCGGACCTTCTGAGTGACGTCCTTTTCGGCCGTCAGCATGATGATCGGGATGTGCGCCCCGCTGCCCTCGGTCTCGCGGATCTTCGTTGCGACCTGGTATCCGTCCTGCTTGGGCAGGTTCACGTCCAACAGGATCAGCGACGGCGCTTCGGCCTCCCAGAGCCGCAGCCCTTCGATCCCATCGCCAGCGACGACGACCTCAAATCCTTCCTGCTTCAGGGTGACCCGAAGCAGCCGTTGCACATTCTGGTCGTCATCGATGACGAGGATTTTTGTCATGGGCGCTCGAGTCCCCCATCAGGAAGCGATCGGGGGCACCGTAACCTGCGGCGAACCCGACGGACCCGAGTATAGCGACCGGGCCGGACCGGCCGGACCAGACGGGGCCGGACCAGACGGGGCCGGGCCAGGAGGGGCCGGGCCAGGAGGGGGCCCCGCCGGGCCCGCGCCAGGAGGGGCCCGCAACCCGATCGCATCGGCCGACCTACTTCGCGGCCGACTCCGCGGAGCCCATGCCCTTGGACAGGAACCCGGTGAACGGTTCGATCAGCCGGGTGAATTCCGTCGGGATCACGAACTTGGTCGCCGGACTGGCGCCGAGCGCCTTCAGGGCTTCGAGGTACTGGAGTGCCATCGTCTTCTGGTCGATGCCGCTCGCCGCCTTGAAGATTCGCGTCAAGGCTTCACTGAACCCTTCGGCGCGGAGGATCGCCGCCTGGCGATCGCCCTCGGCCTTGAGGATCTCCGACTGCTTCTGGCCCTCGGCCACGTTGATCGCCGCCTGCCGGTTGCCTTCCGATTCGGTGATCACGGCCCGGCGCGTCCGCTCTGCGGAGAGCTGCCGATTCATGGCGTCCTGGACGTCCCGGGGCGGCGTGATCTCGCGGATCTCGACGGTCGTGACCTTGCCGCCCCAACGTTCGGTGACCTCATCGAGCTTGACCCGCAGGACCTCGTTGATCTGCTCGCGCTTGGACAGGACCTCGTCAAGGAGGATGTCGCCGATGACGGCTCGGAGGGTCGTCGTAGCCACCCCCTGCAGCGCACCCGCGAAGTTCGTGACGTTGACGACGCTCTTCAGGGGGTCGCTGATCCGCCAGTAGATGAGGAAGTCCACGTTGATCGGCGCGTTGTCCTTGGTGATCGTGGTCTGGCTCGGTACCTCGATGAATTGTTCGCGGATGTCAACGACCTTGCCCGACCAGATGAACGGGACCAGGAAGCGGAGGCCCGGCCCCCGGAGCCACTCGGCCTTGGCCTCGCCCAGCCGATACACGACCATCATGTAGCCCTGTCGGACCACCCGGACCGATAGAACGAGGAGCGTGAGCACGACGACAATGAGGAAGGCCGCGACCGCAAGTGCCAGGGTTAGTTCCACGATGACCTCCGATGCAAGGCGATCAGGCTCAACGAGCCTCGATCAGGTGCCCACTGATGATGACGGGTCCGGCTCAACGACGAGCGTCAGGCCGTCGACCGATACGACGCGGACAGCCGCGCCGCGTTCCAGTGCCGCGCCGTCGGTCGTCCGGGCGGACCACGCTTCGCCGGCCAGGTAGACCGTGCCGAGCGGGGCCAGGCCGACACGAACGACCCCGCTGGCGCCGGCCGCGATGGGTGTCCCGATGATCCCCAGCGCCGCCGGGGTTCGGCGCGTCCGGAATGCCGCAATCGCGATCAATCCTCCGAGGCTTGCTGCCGACAGCGTCATGACCGCGAGCAGAGGGAACGCCACCGCGACGAACGGACCGGCGAAGTCCCCCGGCGCGGTATAGAGGGCCGACGCACCCAGCAGGAGGCAGGCAACGCCGCCAAGCGTCAGGAGGCCGTGGCTCACGACGGTCGATTCGAGGACGAACAGGACGATCGCGAGTCCGATCAGCAACAGTCCAGCCACGTTGAGCGGCAGGCTCCCGAAGCCGATGAAGGCCAGGAGGATCGCCAGGCTGCCGAGGATACCGGTCACGAAATTAGGGTTCTGGAGCTCGAAGAACAGCCCGTAGACCCCAACCGTGAACAGCAGGAAGGCGATGTTCGGGTCTGACAGCAGGTGCAGGAAGCTCTGAAACGGGTTCATCCCGAGCTCGGTCGGGGTCACATCGGTCAGATCCAGCGTTCGCTCCACGCCGTCGATCACGACGGTCCGCCCGGATGCCTGGTGCAGGACGTCCTCGATCGAATCGGCGATGCCATCCACCGCACCGACAGCCACCGCAACCGACGCCGGCGAGGACCTCGCCTCCGCGACGGTCGCAACCGCCCAATCGACCGGACGGCCTCGCGCCTCGGCGATGGCCGTGATGTTGGCGATCGCGTCGTTGCGAACCTTCTCGCCGAGGGTTCCGGGAATGTCCTCGCCCTGCCCGCCGACGGGTGATGCGGCACCGATGTTCGTGCCGGACGCCATGAAGGACAGGTTCGCGGCCAGAGTGATGAAGGTTCCGGCGCTCGCGGCTCTGCCGCCGGCGGGTGCTACCCACACGATGACCGGAACCTTGGCGCCCAGGAGGGAGGACACGATCCGTTGTGTCGCGTCGAGGCTGCCGCCCGGCGTATTCAGGCGGACGACCACCGCAGGGGCAGCGTCTGCCTCGGCCGCCTTGATGCCTTCGGCGAGATACCCGGCGAGGACATTGTCGACGATGCCGGTCGCAGGCAGGACCACGACCGTACGGCTCGACCCGAGTGCCGGAGCCGCCAGGCCCAGGACCCCCACGAGCATCGGGACGACGAAGAGCAACCGTTTGATCCGACGGTGCATCGAGCACCTCCACGCCAAGTATCGCACCAGCCGGAGGAACGCTCCGCCAAGGGATCAGGGAGTCGCAGCCCGACCCTCGAGATGACGAAAGACGATCGCGCTCCAGGATTCCATGGCTTCGACCTGCGACGCGACTTCGGCGGGGCCGGCGAATCGCCCCTCCAGCTTGTCCAGCTCGCGGATCCGGACGGCCCGGCCGGTTGCATCGGCGACATAGACCGCACCGACATGGACTGACCCGACCTCGGTCGTGTCGTCGTTCAGCAACCCGACGAGCTGGAATTCCGGCACAAATGCCGCGTCCAGCTCCTCGGCCCATTCGCGCCGCAGTCCTCCGGCAAGATCACGGTCGCCTGGGTTGAGGTGACCGCCGATCCCGATCGAATACCGATCGAAAAGGCGCGCATCGCCGCCCGCCTTCGTCCGTCGCATGACGAAATACGCGGGGCCGTCGCGGAGGACGAGATACGGAATGACTTGCTTCAGGCGACGATCCGACTCCGCGATCTCCCGATCGACGAAGCGGCCATGCGCTGCGACGATCTCGTCAAACGATGCGAGCCCATCGGTCCGGAAGCCCTCCCAGCCTGGATCCCCCATCAGGACCGATCGGTCAACCACGAGGACAAGTTCGCCAGGCGTCAACCGTCGTCGTCCGCGCCCGATTCGAGAATCGCGCGTGCCGCTGCCAGTCGTCGTTCGAGCGCATCGGCATTCGGCCCCTCGGGTCGTTCCAGTTCGACAAGCCAGGCCTCGAGTGCCGCCCGCAGGGCCCGAACACCCGCAGCGACCTCGGCGCCGTTCGTTGCGAGGATCCCGGCACCCATCCGCGGATCACCCAGGGCCAACCGGGTTGCGCTCGCCCAGCCTGACGAAGCCAGCGAGCGCGTCATCCTCCAGGCATCGCCTCCTTCCCCGTGAACTGCCTCGACCAAGGCGGCGGCAACCACGAGTGGGAGGTGACTGACCGCGCCCGTGGCAGCGTCATGATCCGCAGCCGTCATCTCGAGCGGCCGTGCCCCGCACCGATCGGCCAACCATCGAACGCGGTCGGATATCCCAGGCGGTGTGCCCTCGGGGATCACGATCACCCACGGTCGATCGACGAACAGCTCCGCGACGGCGGCCCCGTACCCACTCATTTCACGGCCAGCCATCGGGTGCCCGCCGACGAACGGCAGGCCCGATCGGACCGCGGCCGCCGTGATCGCACGCTTCGTGCTGGTCGCGTCGGTGACAACAGCACCTGCCGTGAGGTGCTGGGCCAGGCCAGATCCAAGTCGCTCGACAAGCGCGATCGCGTCCAGCGCCGGGGCGGCAATCACGACAAGATCGGCGCCGTCGAGCACCTCAGGCAGTGACCGCGCCGCATGGTCGATCACACCGTCCGCGGCCGCCTGGGCAGGGCCGTGCCCGGTGGGGGTCCACGCGGTCAGATACGGACGGGAGCCCGTTCCGGAATCGGTTGCGCCCGCAATCTCGACGCCGAGTGCCTTGGCGATGGATCCACCGATCAGGCCGAACCCGATGAAGGCGATCCGCGCGGGTACGCGCCCAATCACTCGAGCCAGCCGCTCGATCGTCGATTGGGTCCGCTGTCCGCGCCACGTCGTCGATCCTCCCGGCGATCCTTGACCCGACGCTCGTCGGAAGGTTCGGGCGGACCCGGCTCTTCGGCAGAATTCTCACGCCGGTTCGCCTGCCGCCGCTCAGTGGCACGGCGATCATTCTGGAGTGGTGCGCCGCAACGCGGGCAGCGTCGCTCATCGGCGAACAGCTGCTCAATCGGCGCGGTCGCATAAACCTCGCGCCCGCACGTGCGACAGATGATTCGAGGCATATTCGCTCCCCTCAGCGACGGTCAGGCCGAGATGCTACGTGGTCGGCGCGCACGCCCGACAGTACGTGGAACACGACGGAGATCCATCCCGCGCTCGATCGCATCACGCGAGCGGCACGCTGTGGAGACGCTCATAGCGAGCCGAACCGTGGCCCAGATGGCTTCGATACAGGACGACTTCATCGACCGTGAATCCCAGATCGAGCTCGGCGCAGTTCGCGACCAGGAGACTGCCGGCCGCCGCACCCGCGTGCACGCCGTCCGTACGGGCGATCGTGAGATGCGGCCGAAACGGACGATCCTCGATTGCCCAGCCAGCCTCGACGAGTGCCCCGGTCAGCACGGACGAGAGCTCGCCGAGCGCCTCGGCGCCGGAGCGGATCCCGAGCCACAACGCACGCGGTCGCGTCGGATCCGGGAAGGCTCCAGCCCCACCAACGCGAAGCTCAAACGGAGCCTTCACAACCCCGCCCAGGCGATCGACCGCAGCAGCGACGGCATCGATCTGACCCTTCGGCGTCGGGCCGAGAAACCGCAGCGTGACGTGGAGTCCCTCCATCTGAACCCAGCGCACCTTGGTGCCGTCGGGGCCCAGTGATGCCTTGACCTCGTCGACCAGGTCGCTGATGCGCGCGGTGATCTCGCTCGGGACGGGGATCGCCACGAACAGGCGCGGTACATCACGGGGGGCGAAGGGCGGACGGCCCATCGGACGGTTCGGTGTCATTGACATCGATGGCCCAGCCGTGTCATCGATCGGACGATTCGTGTTCGCGATCCCACGTGACCCGGTCGACCTGGAGGATCTCGAGGGCTCGCGCCCGATCTCGCCAGCCGAGGACTTCGACAGTCTTGTCCTCGAGCAGTTTGTAGGTGTCAAAGAAATGCTCGATCTCTACGAGGCGATGCGGCCGTATCTGGTCCAGGTCCTTGATGTGCGCCTGATGGGCGTCGCCGTCGGCCACGCACAGGACCTTGTAATCGGCGCCCTTCTCGTCACGCATCTCCAGCACCCCAACCGGCCGCGCCCAGACATGACAGCCGGTGAATGTTGGTTCGTCGATGATCAGCAGGGCATCGGTATGGTCGCCGTCATCGGCCCGGGTGCCTTCGATGAACCCATAGTCGAAGTTGTAGTAGACCGCTGACGACAGGACGCGATCGAGCCGAAAGACCCCGGCGATCTCGTCGAACTCGTATTTGTTGCGGCTCCCGCGCGGGATCTCGACGACAACCTCGATGATCCCGGGGAACTCGGCATCGGTATGCATCTTCCGACGATACCCTGCGGCGAGCCGAACCGCCGTCCAACTACCTTGGACCGCACTCGAACGTGCGCGAGCGAGGAGCACAGACGACAACGCCGCCCGGCGCCGGCCCGCGATGCATCGCGATCACCGTTGGCTCAGGCGCGGCCCGCCGAAGGCGGAGCCGAGCACCGCAGCGAGCGCACTCGAACGTGCGCGAGCGAGGAGCACAGACGACAACGCCCAGCCGGCGGCCTAATCGTTGTAGAGGCGTTCTTCGATCAGCTTTTCCTGCACCGTGCGCCCGTTCGGATCGAAGCAGGAGTACTCGAAGTGCTTCTCGAACTCGAGGTCCACGTTGTCCTGGCCACCCCGGTTCTTCTCGACCGAAACGATCACCCAGTCTCGGAAGCGCTGGGCCTGGTACGGGTTGAACTCGATGTTCACCTTCGCCACGATGTGGTACTTGTCGTTGAGGATGAGGATGATGTCGGCTTCGTAGTTGATCGCCGATGAACCCCTGAGATGGAAGTTACGCAGACGCGAAGCCTTCAAGCCTTCCTTGTCGGCCGCTACGATGGCGATCAGCGGGACTTCCTCGGACAGCGCGATGTCCTTGAGGCCGTTGACGACGAACGTGACCTTCTCGGTCTCGGTGTTCGGTTCCGGGATCTGCGGCACCTTCTGCAGGTAGTCGACGATCACGAGCAAGCGCTTGTCGCCAGCGAGCTTTCGGAACCCCTGGACGAGTTCCCGCACGTTGGTGACCGTGCTTTCCGTGGCCGAACCACGCAGCAGGAAGAGGTTCTGGCCGTATCGGGCGATCCGGTCGAGGGATGGCCGCAGTCGAGGGTTGTTGGCGAGGTTCGGCGGCTCGGATCCTTCAGCCGACCATGTCCCCAGGATCTCCTTGCGGACATCCTGGATCTTGATGGCTCCGGCCTTCTGCGGCATGTGGGCGAGGGCAGACTCAAGGGCGATCAGCCGGTTCAGGAGATACGGCTCGTCGTGCTCGAAGCAGAGATAGAGGACGCTGGCCTGACCGGACGCGGCGACGTTGCGCGCCATCTGGAGCGCCATCGTGGTCTTGCCGGTGCCCTGCGCGCCGCCGATGAGCAGCAGCTCGCCGGGCCGGATTCCGCCACCGATGGTCTTGTCGAGTGGCGTCAGACCCAGCGGAATCGGCTGGTACTCGCCGAGTTTGCCGCTGACGACCTTGTCGTTGAGGTCCACGAGGACGTCGAGCGCCGACAGCGGGGCCATGCTCCCCGTGGCGCTGTCGTGTCGCCACGCCGTGCCCGTCCCTGTTGCAGTGCCGGTTTCCTCGGATTCATTCGCCTTGATCGCCACGTTCGCCTGACCCTCCCCCTGTTGTTGCCGAAGCCGCATCGTAGCACCGGAACCGACGCCGTCATCAGCCCGAGTGGCGGGGATCGATTGGCCGTTGGTCCGGGGTCAGGGCCGCGAATCAGCGCGGTTCAGCTGCCCCGAGGATGTCCCAGAGTACGCAGATCGTGCGGATGCCAGTCTCGTAGTTGGCGAGGACCATCGTCTCGTTTGGCGCGTGGGCGTGGTCATCCGGGTTCGAGAAGCCCATCAGGATGACGGGCAATCCGAGCTGATGCTCGAACATTTCGGCGACAGGGATGGACCCCCCGGAGCCGATGAACACGGGTTCACGCCCGAAGGTTGCTGCGAGCGCACGGGCCGCGGCCTTCGCGACCGGGTGGTCGATTGGCGTTCGCACCGGCTTGCCGCCACCCAGCATTTGCACTCCGACGGTCACGCCCGGCGGACAGAGCTCCCCGACATGG
>JAYWFP010000115.1:0-5009 GCA_043778745.1 Chloroflexota bacterium | reverse complement strand
CGAAGCGAAGTCCGACGGGGATCGTCGGCAGGATCACGGTCTCGATGACTTCATCGTGCAGTCGATCCATGCGAACGTCGGGATCATGCTGCGCGGATACCACGACCGTCCTGACCTGCACGGGCTGGCCATGCCGGTACTCGACGGTCACCTGGGTTTTCCCGTCGGGTCGAAGGTACGGAAGTTGCCCACTCTTGCGGGCTTCCGCCAGACGGCGGGCCATGCGGTGAGCAAGCGCGATCGGAAGCGGCATCAACTCCGGCGTCTCGCGGCAGGCGAAACCGAACATCATTCCCTGGTCGCCGGCGCCCAACTCGTGCGTCTGGACTCGCTCACCACGCACTTCGAGGGCGGAATCGACCCCTTGGGCGATGTCCGGTGACTGCTCCTTGACCGACACGAGCGTGCCGCAGGTCTCGTAGTCGAAGCCGTAGTCGGAGCGGGTGTAACCGATGTCTCGGACCGTCTCGCGCACGATCGACTGGAAATCGATGTACGTATCGGTGGTGATCTCGCCGAGCACCATCACGAGCCCCGTGGTCGTTGCCGTCTCGCACGCGACCCGCGCCATCGGATCCTCGGCGATGATCGCGTCCAGAATCGCGTCACTGATCTGGTCGCACATCTTGTCAGGGTGACCCTCGGTCACGGATTCCGAGGTGAACAGGTACTCGGACGCGTCGACGATGCTGGTCATGCGTTGTGGTCTGTCATCCGGGCGAGCGTAGCACGAGGCGATTGAACCTTCCGGGGCTGCGTCGCCCCCCGGATTCCGCCCATTGGGGCGCCGCCATGTCTAGACTGCCGACGATGGACGCTCCAAACCTCGATCAGGCAAGGGCCCTCGACGCGGACGATCCGCTGCGCTCTTTCCGCAGCCGATTCTCGATGCCCGATCCGCAGCTCGTCTACCTCGACGGCAACTCGCTCGGGCGCCCGCCGCTCGCGGCGATCGAGGCCGTCGCGCGGGTCGCCTCGCGGGAGTGGGCCGGCGAACTGATTCGCGGCTGGGATCACTGGCTTGATGCGCCGAGTCGCATCGGTGATCAGCTCGCTCGGCTCATCGGCGCCGAGGCGGGCGAGGTCCTGGTCACGGATTCGACGACAGTCAATCTGTTTCGGCTCGCGTCGGCCGCGCTTGACGCGCGACCCGAGCGTCGGGCGATCGCGATCAGCCGAAGTGAATTCCCGACGGATCGCTACGTCGTCGAGGGACTCGCTGCGGCTCGGAACCTCGAGATCCGCTGGCTCGACGAGAACGAGATCGAGGGTGTGGGCCTCGAGGACGTCGAGCGGGTCGCGGATGAGGACCTGGCCCTGATCGTCCTGTCGCACGTCAACTACCGGTCCGCGGCGATCGCCGATCTGCCCGCGATCACGGACCTGGCCCGGACGAACGGCGCGTTCGCCCTGTGGGACCTGTCCCACAGTGCCGGCGCCGTGCCGGTCGACCTCGCGTCGAATGGGGTCGACCTCGCCATCGGCTGTACGTACAAGTATCTCAACGGCGGGCCCGGAGCTCCGGCCTATCTGTACGTACGTCGCGAACTCCAGGACCAGCTCCGACCGCCGATCCAGGGCTGGTTCGCGCAGGCCAGACAGTTCGAGATGGGCCCGCGCTTCGAACGTCGCGATGGGATCGCCGGGTGGCTGGTGGGGACGCCCGGGATTCTCGCCCTCGCCGCGGCCGAGGTCGGGATCGC
The DNA here is from genome assembly GCA_043778745.1 of Chloroflexota bacterium. Classification (GTDB taxonomy): domain Bacteria; phylum Chloroflexota; class Limnocylindria; order Limnocylindrales; family CSP1-4; genus UBA5189. Next base: position 3,306 of record JAYWFP010000115.1, on the reverse strand, counting down.
GCTGTCGGCGGAAGCCGGGATCGACCAGATCCGGCAGAAGGGCGTGGGCCTCACAGCGTTTGCCGTCGAGTTGCTCGACGCCTGGCTTGTGCCGCTGGGCTGCTCCCTGGGATCGCCTCGAGACCCGGCGCGTCGCGGCAACCACGTCTCAGTGATCCATCCCGACGCGCGCCGCATCACGACGGACCTGATCACTCGCGGTGTGATCCCCGACTTCCGGGCCCCGAACTCGATTCGCCTCGGCCTGTCACCACTGACGACGTCGTTCGAGGACATCCATCGAGGGATGAGCGCGATCCGGGACCTGCTCGCGGGCTGACGCGCGTCGGGCGTCAGGCGCGAGGGAGTCACGCTGGGCGTCACGCGGCGCGTCACGCGCGGCGTCGGGCGTCAGGCCCGCGCGACCTGCCATTCATCAAGAAACTTGATCTCGATCGGTTCGATGTCGTCGGCCGGCGTGAACCCGAAGATCTGGCCGTAGAACCACAGTTCTGCGCTGACTGACCGGATGATCGCGTCCCGGCTCCGAAACCCATGGTCCTCGCCCGGGAACAGGATGTAGGCGTGCGGCACGTGACGCTCCCAGAGCGCATCCACAATTCGCTCCGCCTCGGCGGGCGGGACCACGCGGTCCTCGGCCCCCTGCTGGACGAGCACCGGCGCCACGATCTGGTCAGCGTGAAGTGCCGGCGAGCGATCCAGGTAGCGCTGCTCGGTCTCCGGCCATGGACCGACGAGTCCCTCGAGGTAGCGCGATTCGAACTTGTGGGTGTCGCCCACGAATGCCCGCAGGTCCCCGATCCCGAACAGGGTCGTGCCGGCGCTGAACGTCCGGCGAAAGGCAAGTGCGGCGAGGGTCGTGAACCCGCTCGCGGACCCACCACGGATTGCGAGGCGCTCCGGGTCGGCGAGACCCTGGGCCACCAGCCACTCGGCCCCGGCCACGCAGTCATCGACGTCCACGATCCCCCAGGCGCCCTCGAGCGCCTTGCGATAATCGCGGCCGTAGCCGGTACTCCCGCCGTAGTCCACGTCGAGGACCGCATACCCGCGACTCGTGAACAACTGGACGGTCGTTGCCCAGCCGGTGAACGCGGACGACGTGGGGCCTCCGTGCGAGGTGACGATAAGGGGCGGGAGTTCGGCACTCGGCGCCTCAAACCGCGTATTGACCGGCGCGTAGTAGTTGGCATGCGCCGTTCGACTACCGCTGGATGGGAAGGCGATGTGCCTGGCAGCCGAGACATCGTCCGGGTTCGGTTCGAACGGCGTCGCGCGTCGGAGGACCTCGATCGTCCCCGACCCGAGATCGAGGGCGATCGCCTGGGCGGGCTCATACGGCGAGATGGCGCGAAGCGTGGCGATATCGCCCTCGACCGAGACGGAGCCGATCTCCGTGTACGGGAGGTCGAGGACCGACGAGGTACCGTCCGGCGCGATCCGATACAGCCGATCGCGGCCGTCGCTCCGACCCACCGCGATCAGCCCTCCGTCGGGCAGGAAGTCGTATTCGGCGTTGCCGAAGACCCAGTCGGGCGATGCGAATTCGACGGGCATCGGCGCGATAGGCTCCACCTGCCCGTCAACGAGCCGGTACAGGTTCATCCACCCGTCGGGCTCGGCCACGAAGTAGAGCGCGCCGTCGGGGGACCAGCGAGGTTGGGCGATCCAGTCCGTCCGGCTGCCGGCGACCGTCGTCGGCGGGCCAATGGACCCGTCGTCGGCGATGGATGCGAGCTGGAGCTCCGTGCCGTCCCAGGGCATGTTCGGATGCCGCCACTCGAGCCATGCCAGCGATCGACCGTCCGGCGACAGTCGTGGGGCGGCGTAGAAGTCGGCGCCCGTGGCAATGACCCCAACCTCGCCCGAGGCGACGTCGATCGCCACGAGCTCATTCACCCACTCCCCATGTTCGGCCACGACCGTGGGATCGTGGTCCTCGCGTACGGCGTAGAGCCGGCCCCGCTCGACATCGTGGACCATGTCGGCGAACCGCCAGGCGCGGTCCGGCGTCAACGGGACGACCTCGCCGGGCGCCACCACCCGGTTGAGGCGCCCGGTCGCGAAGTCGGACGCGATCACGAGATCGCCCGACACGAGGGTCGCCGCGCCGCCATATTCGTGGACGCGGCAGCGCGCGTTGAAGCCCTCCGGCGTCATCCGCGTGACCGTCCCATCGCTCTCGCGCCGCACGAGCATCTGGCGCCCGGCTTCCTCGGGCCGGCCCTCGAGCCACCACCACGTGCCCTGGTGGCGGCGCACTTCCCCGATGAACACGACGCCATCGGTCAGCCGCTCAATCGCAAACGGCGATTCCCAGCTTCCGTAGGGCGCGACGATCCGGTCCGCCATCGATCGAATCAGGTGCCCTGACGCCACGAGGCGACGTACGCGAGCTGCTCAGGGGTCATCGCGTCGAGGGTGATGCCCATCGCCGCGAGCTTGAGCCTCGCCACCTCGGCATCGATCGCCTCCGGAACGACGTAGACCTGTGGCTCGAGCTCTGCGTAGTGGAGCGCGGCGTACTCCGCGGCAAGCGCCTGATTGGCAAAACTCATGTCCATCACGGCCGCGGGGTGGCCCTCGGCGGCTCCGAGATTGACCAGTCGACCCTCCGCCACGAGATGCACGCGCTTGCCCCCGAGATCGAATTCCTGGACGTTCTCGCGAACCACGCGGACGTGGCCCTCGGCCATGGCGCGCAGCGCCGCAAGATCGAGCTCGGCGTCGAAGTGGCCCGAGTTGGCCAGCACCGCCCCGTCCTTCATGACCTCGAAGTGCTCGCGCCGGAAGACGTTGACATTGCCGGTCGCGGTCACGAACAGGTCGCCCCAGGAAGCGGCTTGCCCAGCGGTCATGACCTGAAACCCATCCATCAGGGCCTCGAGGGCGCGCACCGGATCGATCTCGATCACGGTCACGTGGGCGCCGTGCCCGTCCATTCGCGACGCAATGCCCCGTCCGACCCAGCCGTACCCCGCCACGACGACATTGCGCCCGGCGATCAGCAGGTTGGTGGCGCGGATGATCCCATCGACGGTCGACTGGCCCGTCCCGTAGCGATTGTCGAAGAGATGCTTGGTCAGCGCCTCGTTGACCGCGATGACGGGATACCCGAGCGCGCCGTCGTTGGCCATCGCCCGAAGCCGGATGACGCCGGTGGTCGTCTCCTCGGTACCGGCGAGCACGTCCTTGACCTGGAGCGGCCGCTCCAGGTGGAGCATCGAGACGAGGTCGCAACCGTCGTCCATGGTGAGCTGGGGGATCGAATCGGCGACCGTGTTGAGATGGGCGTAGTACGTGTCC
>JAYWFP010000114.1:0-5038 GCA_043778745.1 Chloroflexota bacterium | reverse complement strand
ATCACGGCCCGGTCGCGCAGCGCCAGCGCGACCGCGACGGCGGTTCCGCCCTGTTCGGCGTGGGTAAGTTCCCCGTCGATGGCGGCCATCAGTCGCTCGACCTGCTCGATCTCGAGGACACGGGGCAGACGACGCGGGAGGCGTGGCGTGGCTATCGCGCCCCACGGGTCCCCGGGAGCCATGCCGTCACGTGCGGCGAATCGATGGAAGGCCCGGATCGCGGCCAGCCGCTGCGCAACGGACGAACGGGCGTTGATCGTGGTCAGCCGGGCCAGGTACGCCCGGAGGTCACTCCGGGCCGGCGCCCGCCAGTCCACGCCACGGTCGGTCAGCCAGGCCAGGTACGTGCCGACCGCGGTCCGGTACGCCCGCTGGGTGTGATCAGATGCGTCGCGTGCCGCGAGGGTGCGGAGGAACCGGTCCAGCGCGGCTGGCCATTCCGCCGTCGCGGTCACGCCTCGTCGCTGCCGCCGCCGGATCCCCTGCCGGCACGCCGAGTCGAGGCCTTCCCGGAAGCCGCGGTCCCGGTCTTCGATGTCCGCGAACCACGCCCGGTCGCGCGGGCACCTGCCCGTGCTCCGGACCGCGCTCCGCCTCGCGATCCACCGCGTGCCCCGCCAGCCCGGGGTGCCCGAGGCGCGATGGCAGCGGGGTCCGGCGGACCACCCGCGAGACGCAGGCCCTCGAGCGCCGTGCCTTCCGCCGGCAGGTCGATGGCCGCGCCACAGCGCAGGCAGATCGCACCCTCCTCTCGGCGCGCGACTGGACCGTCGTCCGCGTCGTGGACCGCCCCGAGCGGCTCGTGGTTGGTCGTGTAATCGCAGCGCGGGTAGGCGGAGCATCCCCAGAAGACGTTTCCGGACTTCCTCGCGCGACGCGCCGTCAGCCGACCATCCCCGTTCCTGGGGCAGACGACCTCGAACGGCAACTGGTCCGGCGGCGGCGGGCCATCCCGCTGGATGAAGTCGCATTCCGGATACCGGGAGCAGCCGACGAACGGACCGAACCGTCCCCGCTTCGAGGCAAGGACGCCTTCACCGCACTTCGGGCACGGCTCGCCGGTTCCCGGAAGGGCAGGTGGCTCGTCGCCCGGAAGGGGCCGGGATTCCTTGTGTTCGGGAAACAGAGAACAGGCAAGGAACTTCCCGTTTCGGCCCAGCCGGATCACCATCGGATGGCCTTCGGAACAGACTTCGTCCGTCTCGACGACTTCGCGTTTGGTGGTCTTGCGCTTCTCGTCGACGAGCGCCCGGAGGGGCGTGAAGAACGCATCGAGCAGTGGGACCCAGGCCCGCTCCCCGCGCGCCACGTCGTCCAGATCGGCTTCCATCTTTGCCGTGAAGGAGAGATCGACGTAGTCGCCGAAGTGCTCGACGAGGTAGTCGGTCACGATTTCGCCGATTTCCTCCGGACGCAGGCGACGTTCCTCGATCCGGACATACCCGCGATCGACGATCGTCGACAGCGTCGCAGCATACGTGGACGGTCGCCCGATTCCGTGCTCCTCGAGCGCCTTCACGAGCGACGCCTCGGTGAACCGCGGCGGGGGCTCGGTGAAGTGCTGCGTGGGCTCGATGTCGGTGACCGCGACTTTGTCACCCTCGGCGAGTGCCGGGAGGCGCGTCTCGCGCTCTTCCTCGGCATCGTCGTCGCGGCCCTCCGTGTAGACGCGGGCAAATCCGTCGAACAGGGTTCGGGTGGCGCTCGCCCGGAGCTGGTACGGGCCGTCGGCCAACTCGGCAGTCGTCGTTTCGAGCGACTTGGCGGTCATCTGGGAGGCGAGCGCGCGCTGCCAGATCAATCGATACAGCCGCAGCTCGTCGGCCTTGAGCGTGCCGGCGAGCGAATCCGGATCCCGCGCGAAACTCGTCGGGCGGATGGATTCGTGGGCCTCCTGGGCACCCTTGGCCTTGGTCTTGTAGACCCGGCCCTTCGGCATCGTGTACTCGGTCCCGTAGCGCGCCCCGATCACCTCACGAGCCTCGCCCATCGCGATGCCGGCGATCGCCGTCGAATCGGTTCGCATATACGTGATCAGGCCGACGTGGCCATCCGGGGTATCGGCACCCTCGTACAGCCGCTGGGCCACGGACATGGTCCGCTTCGGACTGAACCCGAGCTTGCGACTGGCCTCCTGCTGGAGCGTGGAGGTGGTGAACGGCGGGGAGGGACTGCGCTGCTGCTTCCTCGTCCCAATGCTTTCGACCGTCAGCGTGCGACCGCGAAGGCCGGCGACGTGGCGTTCGGCGGTGGCCTCATCTCCGATTTCGATCGGCGCGCCGTCGATGCGAACCAGGTCGGCCTCGAACGGCTCGCCCGCGGCGCTTTCCAGGGCGGCTCGAAGGGTCCAGTACTCACGAGCCGTGAACGCGACGATCTCGCGTTCGCGCTCGACGACGAGGCGCACCGCGACGGATTGAACACGACCGGCAGACAGGCCGCCTCGCACCTTCCTCGAAATGAGCGGGCTCAGGGTGTAGCCGACGAGCCGATCGACAATTCTTCGAGCCTGCTGCGCATCGACAAGGTCCGTGTCGATCTCGCGAGGATTCGCGAACGCCGCCTCGATCGCCGGCTTGGTGATCTCGGAGAAGGTCACGCGGCGCGTCTTGGACGCGGGGACCCCGGCGGCCTCGGCGACATGCCAGGCAATCGCCTCGCCTTCACGGTCCAGGTCGGTGGCAAGCCACACCCAATCGGATGTCTTGGCAGCTTTCTGGATGGCATCGACGTGCTTGCGGCGGTCCTCGGCGATCACGTACTCGGGCACGAAGCCGTGATCGACGTCCACGCCGAACTTCCCCTTCCCGGGATTCTCGGGCAGGTCTCGGACATGGCCGTACGACGCCAAGACGCGGTAATCGTCGCCAAGGTAGCGCTCGATCGTTCGCGCCTTGGCGGGCGATTCCACGATCACGAGGTGCTTCGGCATCGCCGGGAGTATAGCCACAGGCCGCAGTCGGGCCGTTATTTGGCGGCTGACGGGCTCGATCGCCGGCCTACGCCTCGCGGACTCGGCGCAGAAAGTCCTCGTCGATTTCGAGGTCCTCATCGACAGGATTCGCCGCCGCATTCGCCGTTTCGGCCCGGGCCGGTGTGGGGCCTGCCGCCACCTTGTCCTCGTTCACGACCTCGACGAAGCGGATGTGATGGTACGGAAAGATGAACCGCGAATCGGACCGCTCGATGAATACCGGCTTGCGTCCATCGACCGAGCGGAGGTTCGTGCAGATGAGACCCGCGTCTCCGGCCTCGGGCAATGCGAACAGGTCAACCAGGATGGGTTGATCGTTGAACAGATGGACGATCGCGTTCCGGATCATGGCCGTGTGTCAGCGCGGGTGATAGAAGTCGACGACGAGGCGGACTCGACCGCCGGAAACCCAGACCCCGATTCCGACCCGGTCGTATTTGGCGTTCATCAGGTTCACGTAATGGCCGCCGCTATAGGACGCCTCACTCTGGAAAAAGAGGTGCGAGCCGAGGACAGCCGCATACGGGTCGCCGCTCCGACAGCCGAGGTTCTCGGCCCAGATGTAGCTCGTGAATCCTGCGGTCTTGAGGCGATCGCCGGGCGTGCCGCCCGAGAAATGCGTGCACAGGTTATTGACGGCGAGCTTCTTGGCGTACGGACGCGTGACCTCGGTCGTGATCCCCGCGTCCTGCCACAGGGCCGCCACGCTCCGCCCGCCGGGGCTGGAGCAGGAGCCGGTAGACGTCACGATGCCGCCGGTACGCGTGCAGTTCATCAGCTGCAGGTAGTACGCCTCGACCGCCGACCACGTGCTGGACCCGATGACCCCGCCACCGGACCCGCCCGTTGTATTGGTTCCCGATGTCGGCCGAGGGGCGGTTGCGAAGGTCGCCGATGCCGCCGATGCGAGCGCCAATCCTGCCTTTGACGTGGCGCCGACGGCCATACTGAGGACGATCTTCTGGCCGTAGCCGAGGCTCTTCGCGGGGTTGAACACGAGGACTTTATCGCCTTCGGCCCAGGCGAACGTCCCGGTAACGTTGGTGGTTCCCTCGGTCGCTTTCCACGCCACCTGGGTCGACGCCCGGTCCATCGGTTCGGTGAACCGAACTGACAGGTTCTGGGTCCATCCCACGCCCGCAGCGCCCGTCTTCGGTCGGAACCGAACGACTGATGGTGCCGCAGCGGTCCGAATCGTTGCCGTTTCGGCCGTGACCAAGGCTCCATCGACATCGCGCACGCCGGCACCGAGCGAAATCGTGAAGGTGGTCCCTCCTGGCAGTGGTTCCGTCGGAATGAATTCGTAGGCTGGCCGGTCCGAGGTCGAGGCAGCCGCCACGCCGAGGCGCCCGACGATCATCGGATCCGTTACGACGGCGACCGAGACGGCCTGCACAGGTCCACTGAACTCGATGAGGATGTGACTTGCCGCCACTGTCGTACCGGCCGTCATCGCCGTTGCCGAGATCGTGGCCTTCACGGCCTCCCGGGTCACGAATGCCGACTGGATCTGATGACCGATCGGGCGACCGGTTGCGTCAAGCGCCCCGGCCTCGACCGTAACGGTGTGGATCGTTCCCTGGGTCCAGATCTCGCGTGGGGCGATCGAGAGTCGGGTCGCCGTGGCGTCCCAGCTAAACGACACGGCCGCTACGGGCTTGATCCGCACCAGGCGTTCAACGCTTGCGGTGTTCATCGCCTGCGGGAAGCTGATCGAGATCGGAGCCGACGGCGCTTCCCCCGTTTCGACGATCGGGGTGAATTCAGCCGGGTCGACCGCGGATATCCGTGCTGGAAGCGTACCGGTCGCGGGCGTCGGTCGCAGGGCCGTGGCCATCAGCGCGCCGGTCAGGCCGAAGGCCACGAGCGCCATCACGACATGGCGACGGCCCGCACGTCGAAGCATGGTCCCGGCATAGACGAGGACAAGGATCGGGACGGCAAGGATGGTCGCGAAGACCTTCTGCAATACGGACAGTCTCCTGGCTCGATCGCTGGGACGGCGGCATCGTGCGGCTGTCGGCTGCACGGTCGCAGCCGGCGGCAGGATAGCACGATGCGTCC
>JAYWFP010000113.1:0-5050 GCA_043778745.1 Chloroflexota bacterium | reverse complement strand
TCCTGACCGGGTACGGGTTCGCCACCGCGATCGTGGGCGCGGCCGTGTTCGTCGATCGGGTCCTGTACGGCGGCCCGGATGTCCAGCGCGTCACCCTGGGCGCACTGGCCGGAGCGACGGCCGCCGGAGCGCTTGTCTCGGGGTTCATCCTGCGGCTCGCCGGCCTGCGCGCCGTGACGGTCGTCGGCCTCCTCATGAGCACGGCTGCGCTGTTCGTGATGTCGAGATGGACGCCGGGAACCGGCATCACGGAGGTGGCCGGGATCCTCGCGATCTTCGGATTCGGGTTCGGCGTGACGGTGACACCCAGGTCCACGGCTGCGGTCGAGGCCGTCGGTCGCGCGGCGTTCGGGGTCGCATCGGCCACGGTCACCGTTGCCCGGATGATCGGCATGGCCGTCGGGTTGGCCGCCCTGACGGCGTTCGGATCGACGACCATCGACCGGCTCTCGCGCGAGATCTACGCGACCCCCGACAGCTACAAGCTGTTCATCCCGGCTGAGCTTCGAGATCGGCAGCTCCGCGACGGCCTGGTGGTGCAGGCCCTTGAGCGCTGGGCGGCCGACGAGGCCGGCCGAATCCTCGTCGGGATCTTCCTCGTGGCAGCCGTGGTCACCGCGCTCGCGCTCATCCCGGCGCTTGCCCTCCGGCGGCCGCGTATCCTCGACCGATCATGACCGCCCGCCCACCGATCACGATGCCTCGCGGCGCACCGGCACATGACGGGGAGGTGACCCTCGCGGTGCTGATGGACGGTATCGTGCGGGATGTCCATGATGCCGCGGCGTTCGAAGACCTCGGGAGGCTGCTGACCGAAGCTCGCCAGGGGCAGGGGATGGTCTGGATCGACCTGTCCGACCCCTCGGCAGCCCAGGTTGCCCGAGCCGCGGACCTGCTGGGATTGCATCCGCTCATCGCCGAGGACATTCTCGAGGGCAATCAGCGACCAAAGCTGGAGGCGACTGACGATGTCATCCACATCGTGCTCTTCGCCCTCGATGATTCGTCCGACGTCCAGGCGCACGAGATCGACCTGGTCATCGGCAACGGGTTCCTGCTGTCGAGCCATCCGGCGGCCTGGGACCCGAGAGGCGGGGCGCACTTTCGGGATGGACTCGTCAGCCTGATGCGGCCCGGACCCGACCACCTGTTGTGGGCCATCTGCGACGAGATCGTGGATGCCTATTTCCCGTTCGCCGACCGGCTCGAGGATACGATCGACGCCCTCCAGGACGCGGTCATGGAACGAACGGACCGCGACACGCTCAAACGGGTATTCGCGCTGAAACGCCAGCTCATCGACGTTCGTCGCGCGGTCAGCCCGGTCCGCGAGGTCCTCAACCAGCTCACGAATCGGGACCTGGCACTCATCGACGCCGGCGAAATCCTGTACTTCCGGGACATCTACGACCACGTCATCCGGCTGACCGACGAACTCGACAACGATCGCGAACTCGTGACGGCCACGCTCGACGTGTACCTGTCGCAGGTGAACAACAACCTGTCCGCGATCATGAAGCGATTGACCGGTGTGACCGTCATCATCGCCGGCATCGGCGCGATCGCCGGGATCTTCGGCATGAGCGAGGCGGGGCTCGCCTTCAGCGGAGGCGAGGCGGTGGGTTTCTGGGCCGTCGCCGCCGCGACCATCGCGGTGTCCGCCTTCGCGGCCCTCGTCCTTCGGCGTCTGGGCTGGATCTGAGGCCCTCGCCTCAGCCGCAGACCTTTGGCTTCGCCTCTGGATGCGCGGCATCATGGTCGGCCGGCCCGGAGCTCACGAGTTCTCCCACAACCTGGGTCTTGGGCCGGGTGCCCTTGGGTCCCTCCGACGTCTGGAGCCATATCTGATCCGTGGTCGCGGCGACCGCCGCGTCGAGATCGAGCTGGTGACGGCGGACCTCGGTGATCGTGTAGACAAAGCGTTGATCGTCACTGGTGTAGACCTCGACGGTCAGCCCGAGCATCCTGGCTCCATCAGCGATCTTCGATGCGTTGAGGATCGGCAGGAACATACCCGCCCGGGCATGGGCGTACAGGTACGTGGCTCCGCCGAACCCGGGCTGGCGGAGTGCCGTCAGGTACATCGCGACGTTGCACAGCGGGTATGGAGCGCTGGCCGGCTGGTCGATCACCGGCAGGTCGATCCCGAGATCCTTGATCACGACTCGCGTCACGACACGATCGGCTGGTGGCGTCGGGATCGGTGATGGCGTCGGTTCGCCTGAGGGAGTCGCCGTGAACGTGGGGGTGATCGTGGGCGGCGCGGTGACGATCGTGGGTGCCTGCGACGGCTCGGGACCAGCGGAAACCGGGGCGGTGTAGGTCAGCACGCCCGCCACGAGCAACGCGACGCCGAGTGCCGAGAGGATCGACGGTACGAGTCGCGTGCGCAGCCTGACCATGAGTTCGTCCACGGGGGAAGGCTAGCAGCGCGCCCATCCGCCCGCCCGAACCCACTCGTACTGGTACGCTCGCGCGATGGGACCTCGTTCGACGGTTGTGGTCGGGTTGGTCGCCGGGGCCACGGTCGCCGTTGCGATCCTGATTTCGGCGGTGATCCTCCTGCCCGAACCGTCAGCCGCACCAACGGACGCGCTTGCCGCGACGCCCGGCGGCGGCCAGGCGGCTTCCGCTCCGCCGGGCACCGCGTCCACGGCGACGCCGTCAATCGAGGCGAGCATCAGCACCACCGGGTTTCATGTCGGTGAATCGGCGCCTGTCCTGTCCGTTCCTCAGCTGGGCGGTGGTCAGATCAACCTGTCGAGCCTCCACGGCCGACCGGTCTGGATCAACTTCATTCAGACGACCTGTCTGCCGTGCGTCGACGAGTTTCCGTTGATGAATGGGTTCGCGGCGAGGTATGCGGACAGCGGTCTCGTCGTGCTGGCCATCGACATCCGGGAGGACGAAGGAACCGTCGCGTCGTTCGTGCGGTCCCTGAACGCCCAGTTTCCGGTCGGGCTCGATTCGGACGGGCTGGCCGCGCAGGCTTGGGGTGCGATTGCGCTTCCAGTGCACTTCTGGGTCGATGCGGACGGGATCATTCGCGGCGGAGCGCTCGGCGGCATCGGGCCCGACATCATGGCCGCCAACCTGAGCCTGATCCTGCCGGGCGTCAACGTGACTCCCTGACGGGCCGCGCCAGGGCAACGTGACTCCCTGACGGGCCGCGCGAGGGCAACGTGACTCCCCGACGAGCCGCGCGTCAGGTCGAGCGGCGGGCCGCGCGTCAGGTCGAGCCCGCGGCGGTACGCGCGCCAGCTCGAGCGGCGGTAATCGGCCTTAGCCGATCGCGCGGGCCGCGTTCCCCACGATCTCGAGGAGCGGCCCGGGAATAAGGCCGAGGGCCACGGTCAGGATGGTGGTGATCGCCAGGCCCGCCCATAGCAGGCGCCCGTGCGCCAGGGCCGGTTCGTCCGAAGTGGGCTCTCGCATGAACATGTAGACCACCACGCGCAGGTAGTAGAACGCGGCAGCGGCGGCGTTGAGCACGGCCACGACGGCCAGCAGTCCGAGCACCGAGGCACCGTCCTGGCTCGCCTGGACCGCGGCCAGGATCACGTAGGCCTTGGCAAAGAACCCGGCGGTCGGCGGGATCCCGGTCAGGGACAGCAGGAACAGCGTCATGAGGATGCCCATCGCCGGTTCGCGGCGCCCGAGTCCCGCGAATGTGTCCAGGTTCGAGGTGACGCCCGCGCGTTTCTGGAGCGCCGCGATAACGGCGAATGCACCGAGATTCATGACCGAGTACGCCGCGGCGTAATAGAGGAGCCCCTCGAGGCCCTCGAGCCGCCCGGCTGCCCAGGCCGCCAGGCCCACGAGCATGTAGCCGGTGTGGGCGATCGAGCTGTAGGCGAGCATCCGCTTGACGTTCGTCTGGGTCAGCGCGACGAGGTTGCCGAGGGTCATGGTCAGGACGGCCAGAACGACGACCACCGCCAGCCAGTCCGCCTTGAGGGGCCCGAGTGCCTCAACGAACAGACGCAGGATCAGCGCGAATGCTCCGACTTTTGGCCCGACGCTCAGGTAGCCGGTGACCGGCGTCGGTGAACCCTGATACGCATCGGGTGTCCAGTAGTGGAACGGAACCGCCGCGATCTTGAAGGCGACACCGGTCGTCAGGAAGGCCAGCCCGAGTGCGAGCCCGGCCGAGAGTCCGCCGGTCGCCATCGATGCCGTCAACTGGTCGGCAACCTCGCCGATCCGCGTGGTTCCGGTCAGACCCCAGACGAACGCCAGCCCGAACAGGAAAATCGCCGAGCTGAACGACCCGAGCAGGAAGTACTTGATGGCGCCCTCGGTCGAGTAGCCATCGCTCTTGTGATAGCCGGCCAGCAGGTAGCCCGGAAGCACCATCAGCTCCAGGGCGACGAACAGCACCAGGAGGTCAGCCGAGGCGGCGAGCAGCATCGCGCCGGCCATCGCGAACAGGAGGACCGCCGCGAACTCCGCCAGCGGCAGGCGCCGCGAATCGAGGTAGTCGGGCGCGAACAACAGGGTCATGGCGACGATCCCGATGAACACGATGTCGAGGAACGTCGTCAGATCGTCGACCCGGTACGAGCCGCCGAACGCCGTCGCCGGCGTCGATCCGGTGACGAGCGTGAGCAGGCCGACCACCGCCAGCCCACCGAGCGCCACGACCAGCAGGGGCCCTCGCCGGCCGGGCACGATCACATCGACAAGGACGCACCCGACGGCAACGAGGATCGCGGCCACGAATGGGGCGACGGTGACGAGATCCTGGAAGCTCATCGGTCGCCGCTCATGCGCTGGTCTCGACCGGGACCGACGGCCGGAACATGGGGAGCGTCACGATCCGCAGCACGACCACCGCCGCGATGGCTCCGAGGCCGACCGCCGTGACCAGCGGATCGATCGCAATGGCTTTGCCGGTGCCGACATCGGACAGGGCGCGAGTCACCGAACCGTCGATGATGTCCAGGAGGATGCCGGGGAACAGGCCGAAGGCCACGACCAGGGCGCCGAGCGGGGCCAGGGTCAGGATTTCGACGGGCGTGACGTCGGTCAGGTGGTTGCCCAGGCCGCC
>JAYWFP010000112.1:0-5060 GCA_043778745.1 Chloroflexota bacterium | reverse complement strand
CGGCCTGCTCGCGTCGGCAGGCTTCCTCCAGGTCGGGTTCACCTCAGGTTTGCTCGCAATCGTCGTGGGCAATCTGATCGGCGCCGCCCTGGTTGGATTGATGAGCCAGATGGGCCCCGCCACCGGGATGGCACAGATCCCGCTGTCGCGCCTGGCCTATGGCAAGTCCATTGTTGTTCCCGGGATTCTCAACTGGTTGAGCTGCATCGGCTGGGACGGGATCAACTCGGTATTTGGCGCCGCAGCCCTGTCGATTCTCACGGGTCTGCCGTTCATCGCGTCGCTGATCATCCTCGTGGTGATCCAGGCCGGCCTGTCCATCGTCGGGCATGAGGCAATCCACCTGTTCGAAAAGTGGATGGCTGTTGTCCTCGGGATCATGTTTGCCATCGTCACGGTCGCGATCGCTGGCAAGGCCTCGTCCGGGCTCGCGCGAGTCGACGGTTTCGAAGGGCTCGATCAGGTCGGCGCCTTTGTCCTCTACGCCTCGATCACGGCGAGTTTCGTCATCGCCTGGAGCCTGTACGCATCTGACTACAGTCGCTACCTTCCGGCGAACGCATCGCGATCGAAGGTCTTCTGGCTGACCGTTCTAGGCCTGACCCTGTCCGCCGGATGGATCGAGACGCTCGGCTTGCTGGTCGCCGACAAGGCGTCTGAGGGCGGAGCGGTCGACACGATCAACACGATCCTGTCGGGCTCGATCCTTGCCCCGCTCGCCATGCTCGCAATCGCCATCGGCACCATTGCGGTCAACGCGATGAACGACTACACAGGGTCCCTGTCCCTACAGGGAGCCGGCCTCCGGATCCCGCGTGTTTATGCCGCGGGCGCGGTCGCCGTACTCGGGTTCCTGTTCACGCTCTACCTGAACGACGGCAACCTCGTAGGCAAGTTCGAGAACTACCTCCTGTTCATCATCTACTGGGTGACACCGTGGGCTGGTGTCGTGCTGGCCGACTGGTGGCTCCGTGGTCGCCGAGCGGACGTGTCCAGGCTCGCTGACTATTCGAGCCTCCCTTCGGGGATGGTGGGGCTGGTCTCTCTCGTCATTGGTTTCCTCGTCTCGCTGCCGTTCGGGACCTCAGTCTTCGGCGATGAAATCGCGAAGGCCACCGGTCTTCCCGTGAACGGCCTTGCAGCCACGCTCCATTACGCCGACTTCGCCTACGTGGTCGGGTTCGTCGTGGCGTTTGGTGTCTATTGGATCGCGGCGCGGAGTTCTGTCGCTCGCGAGTAAGTTCGATAGCGCTGGCATTTTGAGGCCCCTGTCGGCAGCTCGCCGGGGGCCTCGACCTGTGCGCAGCTGAGGATCTCGCCATGGTCTCCTTGCCGGCCGACCGCGCGACCCGCGAAGGCCGGATCCCTTCCCACGCAACTCGGAGCCCTCCCGGGACCCCGATGGGTTAGAGAAGTGGTGCGTCGACGCACCAATACCGCCCTCAACCCACCCTAACGTCCCGTATCTCATTGCATCGCGGTGTCCAGCATGGTTCACTTGCCATGCGATGAGGGGGCGGACAGGAAGACCTAGTGCGCCCACCGTCACGTTGCGTCTCGCAGCGATGGTCGCCGTGGTCGCGCTCGTCGCTTCGTCCTTCACACTGGCCCTTCCCGCGCTGACGGACACCTCGCCACTGACCGGGACGCGTACGTCGGTCGTGGCCGCCTCCGGCGGCGACCCTGTCATCGCAGCGGCCGGCGATATCGCCTGCGACCCCGCCGATTCGAAGTTCAACGGCGGCGTCGGGGTGTCGAACGGCTGTCGCCAACTGGCCACGTCGGACCTGCTCACGAGCTCCGGTATCACGGGCGTCCTGGCGCTCGGTGACGTGCAGTACTACTGCGCGAGCTATGCCGCCATGCTCGGGTCCTACGACCTGAGCTGGGGACGCGTGAAGGCGAAGACCTACCCGACCGTGGGGAACCACGAATACCTGACGCACGGCGGATCGAGCCCGAGCACCGGGTGCGACGCGAGTAACACGAACGCGGCGGGCTACTACCAGTACTTCGGTGCACGGGCGGGCCTTCCGTCGCAGGGCTACTACAGCTTCGACATCGGGGCGTGGCACCTCATCTCCCTCAACACGCAGTGCTCGTCCGTCGGCGGCTGTAGTGCTTCCAGCCCGCAGGGGACCTGGCTCGCGGCCGATCTCGCCGCCCATCCGAACCAATGCACCCTGGCGTTCTTCCACATCCCGCTGTTCAGCTCGGGCGGCCGCGCCTCGAGCAACGCGAACGGGTTCTGGCAGCTCCTCTACGCAGCGCGCGCTGACGTCATCCTGAACGGCCACGATCACATCTATGAGCGCTTCGCCCCGCAGACGCCGACCGGAACGCTTGACGCGGTGAACGGCATCCGTGAATTCATCATCGGGACCGGCGGGGCCAACCTGACGAGCCTGGCCACGACGGCAGCCAACAGCGAGGTCCGGAGCTCGTCCGTCTTCGGCGTCCTTGACCTGACCCTCCGCGCAACCGGGTACGACTGGCAGTTCGTGCCTGAAGCGGGCAAGACCTTCAACGAATCCGGCTCCGCTCCCTGCCATGCCAGCGGAGGCGGCGGCGACTCGCAGAAGCCCTCCGTCCCGTCGATCACCTCCGGCACGGCCGTTTCCTCCGGCCGCGTCGACCTGGCCTGGACGACCTCGACCGACGATGTCGGCGTGACCGGTTACACGGTCTATCGGAACGGCTCGCCGATCGGGACGACCAGCGGGCCAACCGCCACGACGTACAGCGACCTGACCGTGAGCCCATCGACCTCGTACAGCTACACGGTCGATGCCTTCGACGCCGCGAACAACCACTCGAACCCGTCAACGGTCAAGGTTGTCACCACGCCGGCGGCCGTCACAGATACGGGTCCGCCGTCGATCCCCTCGATCACCTCGGGAGCGGCGCCCTCCTCCGGCCGCGTCGACCTGGCCTGGACGACCTCGACCGACGATGTCGGCGTGACCGGTTACACGGTCTATCGAAATGGCTCGTCGATCGGAACGACCAGCGGGCCAACGGCCACGACGTACAGTGACCTGACCGTGAGCCCATCGACCTCGTACAGCTACACGGTCGATGCCTTCGACGCCGCGAACAACCACTCGAACCCGTCGCTGCCCAGTGTCGTCGTGACCCCAGCCCCGTCGGTGCCTCTGACCCTGCTTCCGATCGCCGACAGCTACGTCGACGCGTCGAGTTCGACGACGAACTACGGGACCTCGACCTCGCTCCGCTTCGACGGCTCGCCGGTCGTCCGAAGCTACATCATGTTCGATCTGTCGGGCGTGTCCGGGACGATCACCAAGGCCACCTTGCGGGTCTTTGCAAACACGGCGTCGGCCGGCTACACGATCGGCGGTACGGCGACCACGTGGACCGAGACCGGCCTGACGTCCGCCAACGCACCACCCGTGGGCGCCTCCGTTGGCAGCTCCGGGGCGTTTGGGGCATCCAGTTGGACCAGCGTCGACGTCACGACGCTGATCGGCACCGGCAAGCTCAGCCTTGCCATGTCCGGGATCAACAGCACGGCGGTCCGGCTGTCGAGTCGGGAGTCAGGGGCGACCACTGCGCCGCAGCTGGTGGTGGAGCGCGCGAGCGCCCCGCCACCCCAACCGCCGGTCGCCTCGTTCACCCAATCGCTGACGACCCAGACGGCCGGCCTGTCCATCAGCTTCACCGACACGAGTACGAACACGCCGACGGCCTGGCTGTGGGACTTCGGCGACGGGTCGAGCTCGACACTCCAGAGCCCGAGCCATACCTGGGCGACGGCCGGGCCGTACACCGTCAGCCTCACCGCCAGCAACGGCGTCGGCCCGAGCGTACCCGCGGCCACGGTCGGCATCACCATCAACCCCGACACCTCGCCCCCGACGAACCCCTCGAGCCTCACCGCCACCGCCAACGGCACGACCAGGGTCGACCTCGCCTGGGGCGCCTCGATCGATAACGTCGGCGTCACCGGCTACACGCTCTACCGAGCGGACCTGGTGGATCCGCTGGCCCTCCTCGGTCCCGGCACCCTCAGCTACGGGGACACGGGGTTGACACCCGACACGACCTACACCTACACGGTCCTCGCCCGTGACGCGGCCGGCAACCCGTCCGGCACCGCCGGTCCCGCGTCGGCGACGACGGCAGCCCTGCCCCCGCCACCGCCGAGCCAGTTGACCCTGCTTCCGATCGCCGACAGCTACGTCGACGCGTCGATTGCGACGGCGAACTACGGAACCTTGACGCAACTCCGCTTCGATGGCTCGCCTGTCGTCAAGACCTACATCATGTTCGACCTGTCAGGTGTTTCCGGGACCGTGGTCAAGGCGACCCTCCGGATCTATGCCAACACCGCCTCGACCGCCGGCTATGCCGTTGGCGGGACCGCGACCACGTGGACCGAAACTGGCCTGACGGCTGGCAACGCACCAGCCGTCGGGGTGTCGGTCGGCAGCTCGGGCGCGATCGCCGCGGGGACGTGGACGACCGTCGACGTCACCGCCCTCGTCGGTATTGGCAAGCTCAGCGCCGCCCTGTCCGGGATCAACAGCACCGCCGTCCGACTGTCGAGCCGCGAATCGGGAGCCACCGCCCCGCAACTCGTCCTGGACTTCGGCCCCTGACCCTGCGTGAGAACGGGTCAGCTGAACGTGTGCGGCCGATGCACGATCGGGTCCATCGTGAGCGTCGCCACGTGCGCGGCAATCTCCTCGGCCGACGCGATCCACAGGCCGTCGATCTCGCGGGCGCGGTCGATGAGTCGCTCCAGGCCTGCCGCCCGTGAAGCTCGCCCGGAGATGAACGGGTGATTGGTGAGCATGAACAGCCCACCCTCCTCGACGAGCGCCTCGAGCTCGAGCGTCCAACGAGCGATGACATCGTTCGGGTTGGCGATCACGCCTGAGCCCGTGATGCCTGGAAGGTAGTTGTACGGCTCCCAGTCATCGAGGCTCCAATGCCCCGGCAACTCCACGATCGTCGCCGCTCCGGGTTCCGCCGAAGTCGCCAGCAGGTACGGATGATCGGCGTCCATCAGGCCGCTCTCGTACGAGAACCCGTGC
>JAYWFP010000111.1:0-5060 GCA_043778745.1 Chloroflexota bacterium | reverse complement strand
CCTCATCGGCGAGCGTGGGTTGCTCGAACGAGCCGAAGTCGAGGGCCTCCAGATCCTCGCCGAGGCGCGCTCGCAGGCCGAGCTGGTCCGGGCGGGCGCCGACGATTACGCGCTCGGGATGCTCGAGACACTTGAACTCGAAGTCGGCAAGGCCCTGGCCGGCGTCCAGAAGGGGATCGCCGTCCTCGACGAGCGACGTGCGGACCTCGCAGCGGCCGAGATCGATGCGTCCTTTGAACACCCTGACTCCGAAGGCGAAGCGCTCGGGGAGTACGACCAGGCGGACGCCGATTCGGACGAGGACAGACCCACCTACCGCTGATGGGCAGCTCCGATCTGAAGATTTCCCTCGCTCCGTTCCTGGCCGAGTCCGCGGGTTCGGTACTTCATCTGGAACTCGACCCAACCACGATTGAACTGGACGATGACCTCGTCCTCAGTAGTCCGATCCTGGGCGCGCTCGAGCTGTCGCGCACGAATCGGGGCATCTTTGTACGTGCCGATCTCCGAACCACGCTGTCGATGGACTGCTCGCGCTGCCTTGGGCCGGCGGGTGTAGAGCTCGTTGCGTCCGTTCGCGAGGAGATCCTCCCGGCGATTGACCCGGTCACGGGTCAGGCGGTCGATCCGGCAGTCGAACCGGACGTGATGCGACTCACTTCCCACCACGAACTGGCGCTCGAGTCCCTGCTGCGCGAGGCGATCTCCCTCTCGGCACCCATTGCTCCGCTGTGCCGGCCAGACTGTCCGGGCCTGTGCCCTGAATGCGGCGCGCGCCTGGCCGATGGGCATCCGCTGCACGAGATCGACGATATTGACCCACGATTGGCCGCACTTCGCGGCTTTCAGGTCGACGCCGAGACCAAGAACGAGTAGACTCCGCGCTCGGTCCATCGCCTGTGCGCCCCGGGCCAGCCGTCCTTCGAACCTGAACATGGCGTCGCGGTGCGCGACGCAGCGGATCCGGCCATCACGCACTGACGGGCCACCGAAAGGAGCAACACGACACCATGGGTGTGCCAAAGAGACGTGCCTCTCACGCTCGACAGGGAGACCGTCGCGCGCATCTGGCCATCGAGCTCCCGAGGCTCGAGGAGTGCTCGCACTGTCATCAGCCGAAGCAGGGCCATCGGGCCTGCCCGAACTGCGGGTATTACGGCGGACGTGCGGTCCTCGAGCTGAAGACGGCCAAGGACGAGCCCGCGTCCTGATCCCGTGACGACCCTCGCCGTCGTGCCGGAGTCGGACGCCACCGGGGTCCGACTCGCCGTGGACGCGATGGGCGGAGACCACGGACCGGCTGAAGTCGTTCCCGGCGCCCTCGATCACGCCCGTGCCCATCCGGAGGACCGTGTCCTCCTTGTCGGCGACGAAGCGCGTATTCGGGCCGTTGGCGGCGGCCTGCCCGCCAACGTTGCGATCGTCCATGCCTCCCAGGTCATCGAGATGGACGAGCATCCCGCCCGCGCCCTGCGCGAGAAGAAGGACGCGTCCGTCCTCGTTGCCTGTGAACTTGTCCGAAACGGTGACGCCGACGCGGTCCTGACCGCGGGCCACACGGGCGCGGCCATGGCGGCCGCGGTCCTTCGGATCGGCCGACTTCCGGGAGTCGATCGGCCGGCTCTCGCGGTTCAGATGATCCGGAAGGGCGCACCATTCGTGCTCCTCGATGTCGGCGCCAATCCGGATTCAAGTGCCGAGAACCTCGCTCAATACGCACGAATGGGCGCGATCTTTGCCGAGCGCGTCCTCCAGATCGAGAACCCGCGCGTCGCGCTCCTCTCAATTGGCGAGGAAAAGGGCAAGGGCGACCTCCGTATCCAGCGGGCGACGGAACTTCTCGACCTGTCCGGGCTCAACTTCGTGGGCAACGTCGAGGGGCGGGACCTGACCGGGACGCTGGCCGATGTCGTCGTGACCGATGCCGTGGCCGGCAATGTGGTCATCAAGTTCTTCGAAGGACTCTCCACCTTCATCTTCGATCTCTTCCGGGCAGAGTTTCGTGGCTCCCTTCGCGGACGCCTTGCCTACCTGCTCTTCAGGCCCGGGATCGGGCGAATCCGCTCGGTGTTTGATTACGAGAAGGCAGGCGGATCGCCCCTCCTCGGGATCCGCGGGTCCGTGATCATCACGCACGGAAGCGCTCGACGTCGGATGATTGGCTTCGGCTGCGGCGTCGCCGCGGATACGGCGCGCACCCGGGTTCCTCAGCTCATCGAGGCGGCCCTCAAGGAGACGTCCGAACACGCGAAGGCGGACGGCCCATCGGCGGGTGCCGGAGAAGGTGTGCCGGCCGCGCCCAACGACGAGGCGGCGGCGGGCGCACAGCGCTTCATGGGGCCGGGCACGTGACCGGTCCGAGCCTGACCGTTGGCCGAGGAGTGATTGTCGAGGTGGCGCGGTTGGCTGCACTCGAGGTCCCCGGGATTCTCCGGATCGCGCGAGCCGGGCCGGCTTGGCGCTCGTTCTTTCTCGGCCCGGCAGTGGCCGTCCGGACCCATGGCGACCGGGTGGATATCCGCCTGTGGGTCATCGCCAGACCCGGTGCCCGGCTATCGACAGTCGCGGCCGAGGCGCGTACCGCCGTGGCAGGCGCGATCGAGCGATTGCTGGGGCTCCGTCTTGGCTCCGTGACGGTGATTGTCGATGGCATCGGGGGCTGACCGCCTTCGGAGCCGGAGAGCGGCGCGCAGGACCGCGCTCGCCGCGATCTTCGAGGCCGAATTTGGGCAGCGAACGGCCAGCGCCGTGCTCGAGCGCGACCTTGCGGCATCCGAGGGCGACCCGGAGACCGCAGAGCTTGCCCGCCGACTGGTCGATCTGGTCGTGGAGCACCGAGACACGATCGACATCCGAATCGGGGAGGTCGCGCCGCGCTATCCCGTCGTATCGCTCGCCCGGATGGACCGGGCGTTGCTCCGATGCGCGATTGGTGAGGTGCTACACTCGGCCACGCCAGCCCGGGTGGCGATCGCCGAGTGGGTCGAACTGGCGAGAACCTACAGCGGAGATCCGATGCGTCGTTTGATGAACGGCGTACTTGGTCAGATCGCACGAGACACCCCCGGCGGCTGACCGCCGGTCCGAAGCCCAGGAGGACCCAGTGGCAACAACCTACGAACGACTCAAGAAGCTTGTCGTCGAGCAGCTCGGCGTTGACGAGGAGCAGGTCACTCCCGAAGCGTCATTCGTCGAAGACCTGAACGCCGATTCGCTGGATCTCGTGGAACTCATCATGAGCCTCGAGGAAGAGTTCGGAACCGAGATCTCGGACGAGGACGCAGAGCGGATCCGGACCGTCCAGGACGCCGCTGACTACATCGACGAGCGGTCCTCCTGAGGGTTCGCCCTCCCACATCCGGCACTGAGCCAGCAGCCCGGGACCACGCGGCCAACGTGGACCGGATCGACGTGTTCATTGCTCGCCTTGGACTGCCCATCGTTGATCGTGAGCTCGTTGCCCAGGCCCTGACGCATGCTTCGTGGCTGCATGAGCATCCCGGCGAGGCGGCCGGCCACAATGAACGGCTCGAGTTCCTGGGCGATGCCGTGATCAGCATCGTGATCTCGCAGGAACTCTACCGACGCTACTCGACCGACGACGAAGGGCTGCTGTCATCTCGACGCGCCGCCATCGTCAGCACTGCGGGACTGGCCAGGATCTCGGAGCGGATCGGGATCGGCGATGCCCTGCGGCTCGGAGAGGGCGAGGCATCGCGAGGCGGCCGTGCCCGGCCGCTGTTGCTGGCCTCGGGGCTTGAGGCGCTGACGGGCGCACTCTTCCTCGATCTTGGCTGGGAGGCGGCCGAACGCTGGTTCGCGAAGCACGCGGAACCTGAATTGAACTCCATAGTGGCTCCGGCTGCACTCAAGAGCCCCAAGAGCCGGCTCCAGGAATGGACCCAGCGCCGAACGGGCGGCCGGCCTGAGTATCGGGTCGTCGAAGCCGCGGGACCGGATCATGAGCGAACCTTCCTGATCGAAGTGCTGGTCGACGATGTCGTTGTCGGATCTGGCAGTGGACCATCGCGCCGCGTTGCCGAGACCGGGGCGGCGGCGGAGGCGCTGCTGGTCCTCGGCCGTCATGATCGGCCGGCAGAAGTCGACCCGGCCGGGTTGCCAGCGCAACCCGCCGGGGAAACCAGTCGAGTCATGCCCGGAGAGGCGCCGTGACGGCGCCTGCTCGCCTGCTGTCGGTCCGGCTCCAGGGCTTCAAGTCCTTTGCCGAACGCACGCTGGTCACCTTCGGTCCCGGAATCAGCGCGATCGTGGGACCCAACGGTTCCGGAAAGAGCAACCTCGCGGACGCCCTTCGCTGGGCCCTGGGCGAACAGGGCAGGGCGCTCCGATCCCGAAAGTCCGAGGACGTCATCTGGGCCGGCTCCGAGCGCCGCTCGGCGGTGGGCATGGCCGATGTGCAGCTGACGCTGGACAACAGCGATTCGATGCTTCCGGTCGACTTCGCGGTCGTCGAGCTTGGTCGGCGGCTGTATCGCTCCGGCGAGAACGAATACCTCCTGAACCGCCAGCGGGTTCGCCTCCGCGACCTCGTCGATCTTCTCGATTCAGCCCATCTGGCGGAGAACGCGTTCCTGTTCATCGGGCAGGGCATGGTCGATCAGGCCCTGGCGCTGCGGCCCGAGGAGCGACGCCCGCTGTTCGAGGAGGTCGCCGGCGTTCGTCGGCATGAGCGCCGACGTCGACGGGCCGAGGAACAACTTGCCGAGTCCGAGGCCAACCTCGCCCGGATCGATGACATCAGCGCGGAATTGCGACCCCAGGTCCGCCGGCTGGCTGCCCAGGCGGAACAGGCCGCGTCCCGCCAGTCAGCTGGAGATGACCTCCTCGACGCGCTTCTGGCGAGCGCTCATGGCCGGTGGTACGACGCGTCGGTGCGGATCGCACTTGCGGCAGACGGACTCCGACATGGGCGCGCCGAGATCGACGAGGCGCTCGGCGAACTCTCGGTCCTCGAGACCGTGTCCGCCGCCGCAGCACTGGCGCTGGACGAGCGGGCACGCACGGGCGACGAATTGCGCCGGGCGGCCGATGAGGCACGG
>JAYWFP010000110.1:0-11951 GCA_043778745.1 Chloroflexota bacterium | reverse complement strand
GGGAGGCCTGCGCGGCGGCCAGGCGCGCGACCGGTACGCGGAATGGCGAGCAGGACACGTAGTCCAGCCCGATCTTCTCGCACTTGGCAATGGACGCGGGATCGCCGCCGTGCTCGCCGCAGATCCCGAGCTCCAGGCCGGGCTTGGTGGCCCGACCCTTGTCAACGGCGATCTTCATCAGCCCCGCCACCGCGTCGTCGAGCGTCTGGAACGGGTTGAACGGAAGGATCTTGTCCTCGACGTACTTGAGCAGGAAGCCGCCCTCGGCATCGTCGCGGCTGTAGCCGAAGGTCATCTGCGTCAGGTCGTTCGTCCCGAAGCTGAAGAAATCGGCCTGAGTCGCGATCTCGTCGGCCGTCAGGGCTCCGCGCGGCACTTCGATCATGGTCCCGAACTTGTACTCGACCTCGACCCCAGCCTTTGATTCGACAACCTTCGCCTCGGCCTCCAGCAGTTCCCTTGTGCGCGCCAGCTCGTTCACGTGGCCGACGAGCGGGATCATGATCTTGGCGATCGGGTTGCCGCCTGCCTTCTTCCGGGCGATCTCGGCGTTGAGGATGGCTCGCGTCTGGATCTTCACGAAATCCGGGATCATCAGGCCCAGACGGCAGCCGCGCAGCCCGAGCATCGGGTTCTGCTCGTGGAGCGACTTGATGGTCGCGAGGAGCTCCCTGTCCTCGTCCGACGCGGCGTCGCCGGCCTTCGTCACCTTGACCAGCTGCTCCTCCAGATTCGGGAGGAACTCGTGGAGCGGCGGGTCGATGAGGCGGATGACGACCGGCAGGCCATCCATGGCTTCAAAGATGCCCTCGAAGTCGCCCTGCTGGAGCACCTCGAGCTTGGCCATCGCTTCGTCGAAGGTCGCGACGATGGCGTTCTCGTCCGCGGTCAACGCCTCCCCAGCGGCCACCTTGGCCTTCGCACGCGTCGCCCGCATGGCGACGAGGATGGCGCCACGCACGATCTCGAGGCGATCGCCTTCACGAAACATGTGCTCGGTCCGGCACAGGCCGATGCCCTGCGCGCCGTAGCGCCGCGCCTGGGCCGCTTCCTCTGGCTTGTCGGCGTTGGTCCAGACCTCCATTCGCCGGACCTTGTCAGCCCACCCGAGAATGGCCTGGAGCTCAGGCTGGTCCTCGAAGCGGGCGGAGATGGTCGGCAGCGCGCCGAGGAACAGGTCGCCGGTCGTGCCATCGAGGCTGACCCAGTCCCCTTCCTTGAAGTCGATGCCCGTGATGCCGCCGTGCGCGGCCTTCGACCCGTAGTCGATCACCAGATCCGCAGAACCAGCGACGCACGGCTTGCCGATCTGACGAGCCACGACCGCGGCATGCGAGGTGGCACCACCGCGAGCGGTGATGATGCCCTCGGCCACGGCCATGCCGTGGAAGTCATCCGGTGAGGTTTCGATCCGGACGAGGATCACCTTTTCGCCCCGGTTCACCCACTCGACGGCAACGTCAGCGTCGAACACCGCCCGTCCGACGGCAGCGCCGGGCGAGGCGTTCAGGCCCTTGACGATCCTGGTCGCGCCAGTGCGCGCCCGCGGGTCGAACTGATCGCGCAGCAGCTGGTCGACCATGGTCGGCTCGATCCGACCGATCGCCTCCTCTTCGTTGATGATCCCCTCGGCGACCATGTCAACGGCAATCTGGACGGCCGCCGCCGCGGTGCGCTTTGCCGATCGGGTCTGGAGCATGTACAGACGACCGCGTTCGATCGTGAACTCGAGGTCCTGCACGTCCCGGTAGTGGCGCTCGAGCCGATCCGCGATCTGCTGGAATTCGTCGTAGACGGCCGGCATCACATCGCGCATCTGGGCGATGGGCTGTGGCGTCCGGATCCCGGCGACGACGTCCTCGCCCTGCGCGTTCGTCAGGTACTCCCCGTAGAGCGCCTTCGCTCCGGTGTTCGGGTCGCGGGTGAAGGCGACGCCGGTCCCCGAATCGTCGCCCATGTTGCCAAAGACCATCGTGACGACATTGACGGCCGTTCCCAGGTCGTGGGCGATCTTGTTGTACTCGCGGTAGTCGCGGGCGCGCTTGCCGAACCACGATGCGAACACGGCCTTGATGGACAGATCGAGCTGCTCGTTGGCGTCGTCGGGGAAGTCCCGTCCCGTCACGTCGCGGACGATGGATTTGTATTCCATGGCCACGTCACGGAGGTCGGACGCGGTCAGATCCGTGTCCAGGCTGACGCCTCGCTCCCGCTTCCTTGTGTCCAGGGCATGATCGAATCGCTCGCCGGGAACGTCCATGACGATCCGTCCGAACATCTGGATGAATCGGCGATAGGCATCCCACCCGAAGCGCTCATTGCCGGTCAGCGCGACGAGGCCCTTCAGCGTCGCCTCGCTTAGTCCAAGGTTGAGGACCGTGTCCATCATTCCCGGCATCGAGAATTTGGCCCCCGACCGAACGGACACGAGGAGCGGATTCCCGGCATCTCCGAAACCCTTGCCCGTGCGCGCTTCGACCTGTCGGACAGCCGCCAGCACGTCGTCCCACAGACCGGCAGGCAGTCGCTCGCCAGCCTCGAAATAGTCGTTGCACGCCTCGGTCGTGATGGTAAAGCCAGGCGGGACCGGGAGACCGGCGCTGGTCATCTCGGCGAGCCCGGCACCTTTGCCACCGAGCAGGTCGCGCATCGTCGCGTCACCCTCGGCCGTGCCGTCGCCCCAGGCGAAGATGTAGCGCTTTGCGGCGCTATGGGCGCGGTCGGTCCGGGCTACGGTGGTCATGTCGAGCGGGCTCCTTCGGCGTGGACACGTTCGGCGGCATCGCCGCTGGGGTCGTTCGATGTACCCGATGATTGTACCTTCGGAGGCGTTTGCGCTCGGTGGTGCCGCCTGCGTTCTGCTCCGGTCGCCGTTCGGCGAAGGGCGGCCCGGCCCGGGCTCACGGTGCGTTCGGCCCGTCCGCCCCCAGGAACTGCCGGGTACCATCAACAAGACATCCACCAAGCCGAGGAACCGCGACACCGATGACCGCACCCGATCTCCGCGTGATCGCTCCCGAGGACGACCGCTACAACGCGACCCTGGTGGCTCGCTCCGACGAGACCGAGTCGCTTGCATATATCACGGTCAAGTTCGATGGACCGGCCGTGCCGTTCGAATCGGGCCAGTACATGACCATCGGCGTCATGGCCGACGGGCGACTGGTCCAGCGGCCCTATTCGGTCGCTTCCGACCCGGGCGTTGCCGAGTCCACGGGGTACGAACTCTACATCCGCCTGGTGAACGGTGGCCAGTTCACGGCCCTGCTCTGGCAGTTGCCGCTCGGCCATCGAATGCGGATGATCGGGCCGAAAGGCAAGTTCACCCTGCTTCCGGATGACGACCGGACCCACCTGTTCATTTCTTCGGGCACGGGCAACGCGCCCTTCGTCTCGATGATGCGACGGCTGGCCCGCGAGGGTCGCCCGCGTCGGGCCGTGTTCCTCAATGGGGTGTCCTACCAGCACGAACTTGGGTATCGCTCGCTCGTGGAGGGATGGGCCGCTGATGGCACCTACCCGGTGACGTACGTCCCAACGGTGTCTCGCAGGTCGGCGCCCGAGAACGACGGCTGGACCGGTCGGTGGGGCCGGGTCGAGTCGATCGTCGGACCAGTCTGCGATGAGCTCGGCCTCAATCCCGGCAACGCCATCGCCTACATTTGCGGCAATCCCGACATGATCCTGTCGGCGGAACAGACCCTCCTCGGTCGCGGGTTCCCGGAGGACCAGGTCAAGACCGAGCTGTACTGGCCGAAGGGCAAGGAGCCGCGCGGCGGCGAGTAGACCGTGCGGTCTCCCGACCCTGCGGAATAACCGGTGGGGAACGCGCTGGGATTGCCGCCGATCAGGCTCGGGCCGCGTCCATGCGATCGAGAATGGCGCGCTTGAGGCCTTCGACCGGGATGCGTTCCTGGGTCATCGAATCGCGTTCCCGGATCGTCACCGCCATGTCCTCGAGCGAATCGACGTCGACCGTCACGCACCAGGGTGTCCCAATCTCATCCTGGCGTCGGTACAGCTTGCCGATCGCGGCCGTATCGTCGTAGACGGCCATCATGTCCCGCTTGAGATCGACCAGAATCCGATGGCACAACTCCACGATCTCCGGCCGCTTCTTCAGCAACGGCAGGACCGCGACCTTGTACGGCGCGAGATCCGGGTGGAGCGCCAGCGATACGCGCCGCTCGCCGCGGACCTCCTCCTCCCGGTACGCGTCGATCAGGAAGGTGAACGCAGCGCGATCCGCGCCGGCTGCCGTCTCCACGACCCAGGGCGTGAAGTGTTCCTCGGTCGCAGGGTCGAAGTATTCGAGGTTCTCGCCCGACGCCTCGGCATGGCGGGAGAGATCGAAGTCCCCTCGATTGTGGACGCCTTCGAGTTCCTTCCAGCCAAACGGGAACCGATACTCGACGTCGACGGCCTTCCTGGCGTAGTGGGCCAGCTCATCGGGAGCGTGCTCGCGCAGGCGGAGCCGCTCCGGCGCGACGCCGTACTGCTCGTACCAGGCCTTGCGGCGTGGGAGCCACTCGTCGAAGGCCGCCGCGGCGGCGTCGCCCGGTCGCACGAAGTACTGCATCTCCATCTGCTCGAACTCGCGCATCCGGAAGACGAAGTTTCCGGGGCTGATCTCGTTCCGGAAGCTCTTCCCGATCTGGGCGATCCCGAACGGGATCTTCTTGCGCGAGCTCTGCTGGACGTTCTTGAAGTTGACATAGCTGCCCTGCGCGGTCTCGGGCCGGAAATAGACTACGGACGCTTCGTCCTGGACGGGGCCCATGAACGTCTGGAACATCAGGTTGAACCGGCGCGGGGCCGAGAGCGGTCCGCCGTCATTGGGACAGATGAGCTTGTAGCGCTCGATCACCGTCGGATCCGTCAGATCCGTTACGGAAAGCGCCTCCGCGCCGGGAAGCTCGTCCAGCCGATAGCGGCGGTGGCAGGTCGCACACTCGACCAGGGGATCGCTGAACGACCCGACGTGGCCGGATGTCACCCATACCTGGGGGTGCATCAGGATCCCGGCGTCCAGTCCGACGATGTCGTTCCGCTCCTGGACCATCGCCTTCCACCAGGCGCGCTTGACGTTGTTCTTGAGCTCCACGCCAAGGGGCCCGTAGTCCCAGACGGCGTTGATGCCGCCGTAGATCTCCGAGCTCGGAAAGACGAACCCCCGCCGCTTGGACAGGCTGACAATGGTGTCGAGATCGGGCACGGCGGCCGTGACTTCATTTGGGTCGGAAGCGGGGAGGTCGGTCACGAGAATCTCCTTGGGGCAACCGGCCTTGGCATGGACGGTCGCGGGAGGGGTATCAGTTCGGCGATGCTAGCAGACGGTTCGTCGAGGAGCCGGCCCACGACCCGGCGGCTGCCTACCCTGCGTACCCGAGCACGCGGGTTGGTTGGATCCGAATCGGCACGTTGTAGGTCTGCGCCATCCGCACCGCACCGCCAACATGGATATCGATCCAATCGCCGTACTTTTCCAGGTAGGCGGGGTTGTCGGGCGGCAATGGGTGGTCGGGATCGATTCGCGCCTCACCCTCGATCACCAGGATGTCGCCGCCGGATTCGTTCGCCGGAAGATGGAATGACACGCGTTCGTTGGCCTCGATGTTGGCGTTCCGACGCGCGCGATGGTCGCCGTAGACCAGGACCTCGCCATCGATCCAAAGGAACCAGATCGGCATCGTCTGCGGCTGTCCGTCCGGCGTCACCGTGGTCAGCCAGGCGATCTTGTCGGTCCTGAGTCGCTCGAGCGCGTAGGCGCCCCATCGGTCATCGGGGTCAAACGTGGTGGCCATCAGCGGATCGCGGCCGCAGCCCGCTCGTGGGCACGCACTTCGTCCAGGAAGGCCAGGGACCGCGGCTGCCGATCGAGGGTATAAGCGAGGAATGACCGCATCGCGCTCTCGACCTCGAGCTCGATCTCCGGCCGAACTCGGAGCGCAGCGAGGGCCTCGACATCCATGCGCTGGTAGGCCTTCAGCAGTTTCAGACCCTCGAGTGACAGGCCGGCCACGCCTTGCGGAGGGCCGGGGCAGCGCTGACAGAGCACCCCTCCGAGCGGCGGAACCCAGCGGTAGTCCTCGTCGGCCTCGAGGAGTCGCCCGCACTCCACGCACCGGTCGACCTCCGGGCGGACGCCAAGCTCGTCGGCCAGATGGACCTCGAACCAACGCGCAGCCCGGGTCGGCGCCATACCGCCGTCGAGGAGCTCGTAGCCCCGCTTCAACAGGATGTACACGGATTCAGCGACATGACGCTCCTCCTGGGTCCGCTCGGCCATCTCGGCCATGTACGACGCGGTACCGAAGGAGATCAGGTTGTCCCGAAGGTTGAGCCACGGATGGATGACCTCGACCTGGGTCACCACGTCGAACGTCCGCCCGTGGGCCAGCGCAAGGCGCAGTTCGGCGAACGGCTCCAGGCTCCCGCCGATCCGCGAGTTCTGGCGGCGAATGCCCTTGGCAATCGCCTTGATCTTGCCCGAGCCCGGGGTCAGGAGCGTCAGAATCCGATCCGCTTCGCCGTAGTCGAAGCGTGACAAGACGATCGCATCGGTTGCATAACGACGAGGAGCTGGCACCGCTGGAAGGTATCACTCATGGCACCCGGGCTGTTGCCGGTGGTCCTTTGCGCCGAGGCTCGTTGCCCGAGCAACAGGCTACTCACACAGCGCACGTTTGTCCGGGTCGGGCTACACTGCAGATCTGATGTCGACCGCTGCCCACGAGCTCGATCTCGGCCAGATGATCGCAGACACCGAGGAGGAGATCCTCCGCCTCGTTCAGGACCGCGACCCGTCGACCATGGGCGTCTACGAACAGTGTCGATATCACCTTGGTCTCGATGGGCCGGCCGGGGTCTCCGGCAAGCGCATGCGGCCGCTCCTGGGGTTGCTCGCCTATGCCTCGATCACCGGCGATCATCGGGCGGCCCTGCCCGGCGCTGCGGCCGTAGAGCTCGGGCACAATTTCAGCCTGGTCCATGACGACATCGAGGATGGCGACAGCGAGCGACGCCATCGGCCCACACTTTGGAGCCTGCACGGCATTCCCCAGGCCATCAACACGGGCGACATGCTGTTCAGTCTGAGCCGGGTGGCACTGCACCGCCTCACGGATCTCGGCTTCAGCGACCACAAGGTCCTGCGTCTCATGCGCCTGTATGACGAAACCTGCGTCGCGCTGTGCGAGGGTCAGTACATCGACATCGCCACGAGCGAGGCCGACAGCGCCATGTCCGTAGAGCTCTACTTCGACATGATCGGGCGCAAGACCGCCGCGCTCATCGCGGCGTCGATCGAGGCCGGCGCGCTCCTGGCGACGGACGACGAGGACGTCATCGGCCACTACCGCGCCTTCGGCTGGGATCTTGGATTGGCCTTCCAGTTGAACGATGACCTGCTCGGGATCTGGGGAGATGAGCGGGCCACCGGAAAAGAGCCGTCAGACGTGGCGCGACGCAAGAAGACCCTGCCCGTGATCTACGCGTTTGAGCACGCTACGGCCGGAGATCGCGCACGCTTGACCGAGCTCTACGGGGACCACGCAGCCAGGAGCTCCTCGGTAGCGGAGATCATCGCCATCCTGGAACGAAGCGGGGCGCACGAATACACCCGCGAGCAGGCTCGTCGGCACCGAGACCGCGCACTCGCCGAGCTCGATGCGGCCGGGGTCGTCCTGCCCGAGGCGCGCGAGCGCCTGCATGAAATCGTCGTTCGGGTGATCGCGGCCTAGCTGTAGTCCTCACCCGGGCCATCGGCTCGGCTGGAGCCATGCCGCACGACGAGGACCTTGCCGACTCGGCGGCCGTCGGTGGTCTCAACCGTCAGACGCAGTCCATCGACCTCGATCGTGTCACCAGGCGATGGAACGCCGCTCATCCGGTGATACAGCAGGCCACCGATGGTGTCGTACTCCTCCTCATCCTCCAGATCGAGCTGGATGTCGAACAACTCGCGCAGTTCGTCGACATCGGCCCGGCCGTCGAAACGCGCCTCGTTCTCGGAAAGGCGGACGACCATCGGTTCCTCGACGTCGTATTCGTCCTGAATTTCGCCAACGATTTCTTCGAGCAGGTCCTCGATGGTCACGATCCCCGCGGTGCCACCGTATTCGTCGAGCACGATCGCGATGTGGACCTTGCGTCGCTGGAGTTCGTGCAGCAGGTCATCGATCGTCATCGATTCCGGCACCAGGACCGGAGCACGGAGCAGCTTCCGGAGCGCCGGTCGTGGCGCGGCATCGGACTTCAGATACGGCAGCAGGTCCTTGGCGTACAGGATGCCGACCACCTCGTCAAGCGAATTCTCGTACGCGGGGATCCGGGAGTGACCCTCCTCGACGACGATGTCGATCGCCTCCTCGAAGGTCGCGTCGGCCCGAATGCCCACGATCGAGACGCGCGGGACCATGACCTCGTGAACCCGTCGACCGCCGAGCTCGATGACCGCATTGATCATCTGCTCCTCTTCGGCCTCGAGGATCCCCTGCTCGCCGCCTCGCTCCACGATGAGCCGCAGTTCCTCGGCCGTAATGGCCGCCTCGGACGAGACCTCGGAGCCGAGGATGCGCGTGATCGTGCGCGTCAGCCAGGTCAGCAGCACGACGACCGGACCAAGTACGCGGGCAAGGAAATCGATCGGGCGCGAGAGGGCCAGGGCGTAGCGCTCCGGGTTGGCCAGCGCGAGCGTCTTCGGGACCAGTTCAGCGAAGACGATCGTGAAGAGCGCGAGGATGACGGTCACGATGATCAGGGCCACGATGGCCGCGGTGTCCTGCGGCACCGATGCCTGCTCGAGCACGCGCTGGAGACCATCCACGAGGCTCAGCGCCGCATACGCCGAGGCGAAGAACCCGATGACCGTCAGGCCGAGCTGGGAAATGGCAAGGAACCGTCCCGGATCGTCGAGGAGTCGACGGACTCGCCGGGCGCCACGATTCCCCTCGTCCACGAGCTGATCGACCCGGCTTCGACGGATCGACACGAGGGCGATCTCAGCCGCCACGAAGAACCCCTCGAGCAGGGTGAGTCCGATGAGGACCAGGATCTCCGGGAAGGGGCTGCTCATCCGGCTTCGTTCACCTCAGGCGGGTTGGAACGCGGCTCGCGGATCCGGGCCGGTACCCCGACCGCGAGTTTCCCGGCCGGCACGGACTTCGTGACGACCGCCCCGGCCCCGGTCTTCGCGCCGTCGCCGATCTCGACCGGCGCGACCAGCATGGTGTCGACCCCAAGAAATGCGTCCTTGCCGATCGTCGTCCGGTTCTTGGTCCGGCCGTCCCAGTTGGCGGTGATCGTGCCGGCACCCACATTCGTCCGGTCGCCGAGCTCGGCATCGCCGAGGTAGCTGACGTGATGCTGCTTAACGCGGGCGCCGAGGCGCGTGTTCTTGAGCTCCGCGAAGTTGCCGATCTCGGCCGCCTGCCCGACATGCGTGCCGGCCCGGAGGTGGCTGTACGGACCAATCGTGGCCTTGTCCTCGACGACGGAGCCTTCGACAACGCTGGCCCAGACCCGGCAGTCCGCCCCGATCGTCGAATCGGCGATCATCGTCCCCGGGCCGATCGTGCTGCCGGCGCCGACCGACGAACGCCCGGTGATGTGAACGTTGGGCTCCAGGACCACATCGACGTCGAACTCGACTCCCCAGTCGAGGTACACCGTCGACGGGTCACCCATCGTGACTCCCGCTCGCATGTGGGCCTCGTTCATGCGCACTCGCAGGGCCCACTCGGCCTGCGCCAGCTGGGCACGATCGTTGATGCCATCAAAGGTCCCGTCATCGTCGAACCCAACGGCGCTGACGATCCGTCCATCTTCTCGAGCCAGACGAACCAGTTCGGTCAGGTACAGCTCACCGGTCGCCGCCGACGGCTCGACGGAATCGATCCGTCGGCGAAGCCAGTTGGCATCGAAGGCGTAGCAGCCGGCGTTGATCTCGTTCGAATCCAGCTCTTCGGCCGAGGCGTCGCGGGCCTCGGCAATCCGCTCGACGCTCCCGAACTCGCTCCGGACCACGCGCCCGAGATTGCCGGGATCCGCTGCGTACACACTCGCCAGGGCGATCGCGGCATCGTCCATCCGCCGCTGCTCGAGCACAGCCAGGAGGTGCGGGCCCATGACGAGCGGGACATCCCCGGACAGCACGAGCACCTCGGTTGCATCGGCGGGTACGGACCTGAGTCCGGCGCGGACTGCATCGGCGGTCCCTCGAGGCTCATCCTGCAACGCAAAAACCGGGATCCCGGGCAATCCGGCGTCGAGAAGCGCGGCGGTCGCCGGCGAATAGACAACGATTGGTGAGGACCCCACGCCGGAGTCGTCGACGGCTGCCCAGGCATCGATGACATAAGCAAGCATCGGCCGACCACACATCGAGTGCAGGACCTTCGGGGTCCTCGAGTGCATCCGCGTCCCGAGTCCGGCCGCCAGGATGACGGCGGCAGTGCGCCCGCTTGATGCAGTTGAAGATGGCGTCATCGGAAGGTCCCGGTAGGGTATGGGCGGCTCGTCCGGCATGTCAATCGACGCGGGCGTGGGTCGGCCGTGTCGATCTCATGGATCGGTCAGCCATTCCGCCGGGCCGTGACCTCGATCTCGATCAGACCACCCTTCGGCAACGAACCGACGGCGAACGTCGACCGGGCGGGTGCCGGATCCACAATGAACGTGGCGTAGATGGCGTTGACCGTCGCAAAGTCGTTGATGTCGGCGAGGAAGATGGTCGT
The DNA here is from genome assembly GCA_043778745.1 of Chloroflexota bacterium. Taxonomy (GTDB): domain Bacteria; phylum Chloroflexota; class Limnocylindria; order Limnocylindrales; family CSP1-4; genus UBA5189. The sequence goes on along the minus strand of JAYWFP010000110.1, from coordinate 1,215 downwards.
CTTGACAACATCGGCGAACGAGCAGCCCGCGGCGTCGAGCACGGCCGAGACATTGCGGAGGGCACGGTCGGCCTGAGCTTCGACCCCCGCAGCGAGTTCTCCGGTGGCTGGGTCGAGGCCGAGTTGTCCGGCACAGAACACGAGATCACCGCTGACGATGGCCTGACTGTATGGCCCCAGGGCGGCTGGAGCTCCCGATGTCGTGATGGCCTGTCGATTCATTCGGTTCGTTCCTCCCCAAGGTGGTCGCCGGCGGCAGTGGCCAGCGCCGTGGCAATGATGGACGGTTGAAGGGCCCCCGGGGCGACGATCGAGCCATCCGCGACGCCGGCCGAGACCGCCTCGGCAGCGGAGGCGGCCTCATCGTTCGAAGCATAGAGGACCCAGAGCGTAGGGCCCGAACCGGACAGGCCTACCGGGCGGGCCAGTCGGCGAACAAGTGCCCGGCGCAACGAGCGGAGACCGGGGACGACCACATCGGCGGCAGCGGCCAGATCATTGGCGCTCGCCAGCACGCCAGCCCGCGTAACGAGCGCAGCTGCGCGCATGCCTGCGCGCCACTCGGCGGCCAGGTGCTCGGACGCCAGCCGGGTGCTGCCCGAGTCGAGGGGCCGGGCCTCTGGATCCTCGTCGAAGGCCCGAAAGACGGCGGGTGTCGGTGCGGGGATCCGGGGCGTAACGAGAAGCAGGCCGGGCGGAGACCCGCGCAGGGCTGGCAGCTTCTCGACCACCTCCCCGCGACCGGTGACGATCGCCGGGCCGTCGGCCAGGAAGAAGGGCACATCAGAGCCGAGGCTTGCCGCGAGTTCCGCCCGAATTCCAGCCAGAACCGGGGCGTCGACGGCGACATCCGCGCCCCAGGCAAGCAAGACGGCGTCCAGCGCCGCCGCCGCGTCGCTGCTGCCTCCACCGAGACCCGCGGCCACCGGGATGTCCTTGTGGAGTCGAGCCGCAACCGGCCAGGCATCCACCTGTCCGCGAAGCGCTTTCCTCGCCGCGGCAATGGCTCGCACAACGAGGTTGGCCGCGTCCGGCCCCGCATCCAGACCGTTGACGGCCAGGGTGTCGGTTGGACCGTGAGCTCGGGCGATGCTCACGCGATCAGCCAGCCCGAGCGGGACCATGACGGTGTGGAGGGTGTGGAATCCAGTCGCCGTGCGGCCGGTGACCGCGAGGGTCAGGTTCAGCTTGGCCGGGGCGACCCGGACCACAGGG
>JAYWFP010000109.1:0-5129 GCA_043778745.1 Chloroflexota bacterium | reverse complement strand
AGATCGGGTTCGCGGTCGGTGCCCTTGCCCTCGCCGCGACCGGTGCCGCCGACGTCATCCGCGGTGATCGGCTGTTCTTCTGGGGCGCCGCGATCAGCGCCGCGGCGAACCTCGGGTTTGCGTGGCTCGCGACCGATCCGATCTCGGCCCTCCCATTCAGGTTCATGACCGGGGTCGGCATCGCGGGCGTCTATCCAGTCGGCATGAAGCTGGTCTCGGGCTGGTTCCGCGCGGGTCGGGGCATGGCGATCGGCGTGCTGATCGGGGCCCTCTCGGTGGGCACGGCGCTGCCGCACCTGTTCCGCGCACTCGGCTCCCTTGCCGATGCCGACTGGCGGGTCATCGTCACCTGGACGTCGATCGCGGCTTTCCTCGGCGGCGTGGCCGTGCTCGCGGGCGTCGCGCCCGGCCCATTCGACGCCCCGTCGCCGCGGTTCAGCTTGCGGATCGCCGCCCGGGCATTCCGCGAGCCGTCCGTCCGCCTCGCCAACCTCGGCTATCTCGGCCACATGTGGGAGCTGTTCGCGATGTGGACGTGGGTGCCGCTCTTCCTCGCGGCGAGTTTCGCGGTCGCTGGCAGCGCGGACACGGCGACGGCTGCGCTTGCCGCATTCGTGGTCGTCGCCGCGGGCGGAATCGGCTGCGTGGCGGGCGGGATCCTGGCCGACCGCCTCGGGCGCACGACCATCACGATCGTGGCGATGGTCGTCAGTGGGACGTGCGCCGTCCTCATCGGGTTTACGTATGGGGGCCCACCGGCGATCGTCCTGGCCCTCGCCGTGGTCTGGGGGATCACGGTCGTGGCCGATTCGGCCCAGTTCTCGGCCGCGGTCTCGGAGCTCTCGCCGCCCGGAACCGCCGGCTCCGCGCTCTCGCTCCAGACGGCCGCCGGCTTCGTGCTGACGGCCGCGACCATCCTGTCCGTGGGAGCGCTGGATCCGGGGGATGGAGCGGGCTGGAGGATCGCATTCGGGACGCTTGCGCTCGGTCCGTTGATCGGCATCATCGCGATGTGGCGGTTGCGCAGTCGCCCGGATGCGGGTTGCATGGCAGGGGGCCGCCGCTAGGCTCGCCGGGCTCCGCTAGGTCGCGTTGCTCGGGTCGCTGCCAGGCTCGCCGGGCTTCGATAGGGCGCGTGACTCGGGTCGCTGCCAGGCTCGCCGGTCGCTGCCAGGCTCGCCGGTTGTCGAATTCATACGTGCGCCGTATGAATCCGGCTCGGTCATACCGGGCGCGTAAGAAGTCGACGATTGGCGCCAACGCGCTGGGCTGTAGGCTGCCTGCGCGGCCCCGATCGACGATGGTCGACCCTCGTGACGACGGTTTCGTCAATCCCCATACGCTCGGCGTATGAATTACGACACCCACGAACGGCCCGCGACCCTTCGATGTCGACTTCTTACGTCGGGGGTAAGACCCGGCCCCACACTGCCCATCGGGGAGTGGCTCGGCGCCCGCGACCGCCCGCGACCGCCCGCGATCGCCCGCGATCGCCCGCGACCAGCACCGACTCCGTGCGCGTGAGGACCTCGAGCTCGGGCTTATGATCGCTGCCATGACCGAGTGGCTCAACGATCTCGAGACCGGCGCTCCGGACGCGGTTGCGGCATTCCGGGCCATCAACGCCGGCAGGTTCATCTCCGTTCGCCGCGAGGTCCGTCGTCGGGCAGGTCCGGGCACCGCTGCCGGCGTCGTCGGCCAGCTCGGGGCGTTGGCAGAAGCCCTGATCGCCACGGTTCAGTCGCTTCCCGGACCGGCCTTCGAGGCCCCGGGGGGCGAGGGCGACTGGAACGTGGCCGAGGCCATCGGGCATGATGCAGATTCGCGGGCCGGCCTTGCCATGGCCGGCGCCCTGGCGGCGTCCGGAAAATTCCCTGCCGATGCTCCGACCGTCGTTCCTGGGATTCCCGGGACGCATGGCCTGGCCCGCGAGGCACTCGTGCGCCGCCTCTCAGCGAGTCAGCGCATCGTCGAGCGGGCCGGACGCTCGATCGCCGGGCATGAGGAAGACCCGTGCCAGCTCGAGCACCCCCTCGTCGGGAGGTTGCGATGCGGTGAATGGCTCCTGTTCGCGGCCGTTCATGACCTGATGCATCTCGAACAATTGCACGGCATTGCCGAGGCCTTCGGGCCGCGACCGGACCCCGGGCCGCGACCGGACCCCGGGCCGCAACCGCACAGCGGCCCGCAACCGGACCCCGGCCCGCAACCGGACCCCGGGCCGCAACCGGACGGCGAATCGAGCGCAGCCTCAAAGGCCGGAGCCGGCGCCACTCCGGGCACACAACAGGCTCGGGGCAATCCGCCCTGATGGGAACCCGGCCCGACCTTGTCGCCTGCTGGATCTTCCGCGCCGGCGAGGGTGGGGACATCGAGATCCTCCTCATTCGCCGAGCTCCGGGCCGACTCTACCCGGGCCTCTGGCAGTGCGTGACGGGCAAGCTCGAAGTGGGCGAGCGGATCGTTGACGGCGCACTGCGCGAAGTTGCCGAGGAGACGGGCCTTGGCCCGGCCGAATTCGAAGCATTCATGGAGACCGATCTCGTGAACTGGTTCCACGCCACTGACCTGGACACACTGCTCTGCGAGGCGGTCTTCGCGGCCCGCGTCCGCTCCGATGCCACGGTCACCATCTCCGACGAGCACGATGCGTTCCAGTGGCTCGCGCCCGATGTGGCAAAGGAACTGGTGACGTGGCCCGCCTATCAGCGCGCCATCGATACTGTGAAGTGGCTGGTCGATAACCCTGCTCGAGCCGTGTCTTTCCGCCTGCCCGACCCGCGCTGACCGTCCGGTCCCTGGCTCGCTGGTAGACTCTTCGGAGCCAGCCAGCGCGTCACAAGGTGCCACGAATGATCGATCAGCGCGGTACGTCCACGTCGTTGCCATTGCCAGCATTCCGGTCGAAGTTGGACGCCATCCGCGCGACCTACGGCTTCGAGGACGTTTCGCTGGCACCGGGCACGAGCACGATCGAGCCCAATGACGTCGACCTCGCGCAGTCGTTCTGTGGCATCGACCTCGCGATCCCCGTCCTCGCTTCGGCCATGGATGCCGTGGTCGACCCCGCGTTTGCCGGAGCCCTCGCGCAGCTCGGCGGTCTCGCGATCCTGAACCTCGAAGGCGTCCAGACCCGCTACGAGCAGCCGGGCGAAATCCTGGCGCGGATTGCCAGTGCCCCGGACGATGAGGTCCAGTCGGTCCTGACCGAAGCGTACGCCGCACCGATTCGGGACGATCTGGTTGCGCTTCGGATCGAGGAGATCCATGCGGCGGGATCGCGCGCCGCTGTCTCTGCGACGCCAGGTGGTGCTCGCAAATGGGGGCCGTTCTGTGCTGAACGCGGTGCGGACCTGTTCCTCGTCCAGTCGCAGGTTTCGTCCGCGCGCCATCTCGCGTCCGGATACGACCCGCTGTCCCTCGAGGAATTCACGCAATTCATGCCGATCCCCGTCGCGGTCGGCAACACGACCAACGCCGAGGCGGCCTTCCTGCTCATGGAGCAGGGTGCGGCCGCGGTCTTCGTGGGTGTCGGTCCGGGCGCGGCGTGCACGACTCGCGAGGTCCTTGGGATCGGGATCCCGCAGGTCACGGCCATCGCCGATGTCGCCGGCGCGCGGGCTGCATACCTCGAACGGACGGGACGCTACGTGCCGGTGGTCGCCGACGGGGGCATGCGCCGGGGCGGCGAAATCGCCAAGGCCATCGCCGCTGGGGCCGATGCGGTGATGCTGGGTTCGCCACTGGCGCGCGCCGCCGAAGCGCCGGGTCGAGGGGTGAATTGGGGCATGGCTGCGCCTTCGGCCGTCCTGCCTCGCGGTACGCGAATCAAGGTTGGAACGGTCGGCTCGCTGAACAAGATTCTGTTCGGTCCCGCGGGCGTCACCGACGGCTCCCAGAACCTCATGGGGGCGCTGCGCCAGTCGATGGCTGCTCTCGGCGCGGGCTCGATCCGGGAAATGCAGCAGGTCGAGATCGTGTATGCGCCGTCGGTCGTCACCGAGGGCAAGTCCTGGCAGCGAGGTCGCTGAGCACGGACGACATCGGCGATCAGCTCATCGGGTGGGGCAAGGTCGTCCGGATCGAGACCCGCGGGCGTGTCAGCGGCCGATCGGTGCCGGTTGCCGTCGGCTTCCTGGAGGAGCCCGACGGAACCCTCCTCGTCGCTTCAGGCGAGCCCGATGCGGACTGGGCACGCAATCTCGAGGTTGACCCGCGCTGCCGGTTGACGGTCGGCGAACGAACCTGGGATGCCGTGGCCGAACCGCTTGATCGTGCCGAGGCCTCACGCGCGGTGTCCGGGATGATCCTCAAGTACGGGACACCCGCGGAACGCCTTGGGCGAGGCCAGGGCTTTCGGCTTCGCCGCGCCGACTGATCGACGGCGGGGCCCGCCGACAGGCTGGGTCTGCTTGATCCAGATGTATGCTCCAGCGGTCCGAGGCCCTCCCCGATCTCGTGCGAAAGGCTTCGCGATGCCCACCGGAAATCGAACCGTCGACCAGGCGATCGAAGCGCACGGCGGCGAGGCGCGCTGGCGCGAGGTCAGCGCCATCGACACCTCCTGGACGTTTTACGGGACGATGTTCAAGATCCGGCTCCGGGAGGCGCAGCTCAAGGACCTGCATGCCCGGATCTCGACCACCGAGCCGCGTGTCGTGGTCGACCCGTTTGCCGGACGATCCGCCACCGGAACATTCACGCCAACTCGCCTCGAACTCGTCGAGCAGGACGGTCGCATGACCTCGCTGGAAAACCCACGAGATGCGTTCAAGCGACCACGGACGATCGTCTGGTGGAACGATCTCGAGATGCTCTACTTCGCCGGTTATGTCTTGTGGAACTACGCGCAACTGCCGTTTCTCCTGCTCAAGCCCGGGCTCGTAATCGAGGACGCCGGGACCACCCGGAAGCAGGGCGAAACCTGGACCAAGGTCCGCGTCACCTTTCCCGCAACATTGCCGACCCACAGCCCGCGCCAGACGTTCTACTTCGGGCCCGACGGCCTGCTGCGACGACATGACTACCAAGTCGGGATCCTTAGTCGGCTCGCACGAGGAGCGCGATACATCCATGCGAACCAGGTGATCGACGGGCTCACGCTGCCGAGCCGGATCGAGATCAAGCTC
>JAYWFP010000108.1:0-5143 GCA_043778745.1 Chloroflexota bacterium | reverse complement strand
CCCTTCGACATCGAAACTATCGGCTGTTCTTCGCCGGCCAGCTCGTCTCGCTCATCGGGACATGGATGCAGAGCGTGGCCCAGGGCTGGCTCGTCCTCCAACTCACCGGCGATCCGGTTTATCTCGGCCTCGTCGCCGCGGCGCAGTTCACGCCGGTCCTCCTGCTCGGCCTATTCGGTGGCGTGCTGGCCGACGGGCTCCCGAAGCGGCGGACGCTCATCGTCACCCAGTCGATCTCGATGCTCCTCGCCTTCGCCCTGTTCGGTCTGACCGTCACGAACAACGTCGGGGTCGAGCAGGTTTTGGTCCTGGCGCTGCTGCTCGGCGTCGTCAACGCGGTGGACATGCCGACGCGTCAGGCGTTCGCCGTCGAGATGGTGGGACGCGATGACATCGGCAACGCCGTTGCCTTGAACTCAGCGGTCTTCAATGGCGCACGCGTTGTGGGGCCGGCGATCGCCGGGCTCACGATAGGCGCCGCGGGCATCGCGTCCGCGTTCCTGATCAACGGCCTGAGCTTCCTCGCGGTGATCGTGGCGTATCTCCGAATGGGCGATGACCAGCTTGCCGGGTCACCGCGCCTCTCACGGCCGACCACGTTCGGGGGCGTCATGACGCACCTTCGCGCCGGGCTCGCCTATGTCCGCGCCACGCCCGCCGTGCTGGTCCCGATCCTCACGATCGGCCTGGTGGCGACGTTCGGGATGAACTTCAGCGTCCTGATCCCGCCACTTGCCAAGGACGTCCTGCACGTCGGGGCGACAGGGTACGGCTTCCTGATGGCCGCGAGCGGGCTCGGTTCGCTGGTCGCGGCGATCTCGATTGCCTTCGGACGGAGCAATCGGGTGATGCTCATCGGTGTCGGCGCCACGCTCACCGGCGTGGCCGAACTCGTCCTGGCCGCGTCCGGATCGATGGCCCTGTCGCTGGTGGCCATGCTGTTGACGGGTCTTGGCGCCATCTCGATGGCGGCGACCGCGAACACCACGATCCAGCTGACCGTCCCGGACGAGCTTCGCGGCCGGGTCATGAGCGTCTATACGACGGTCTTCGCGGGCTCTACGCCCGTCGGGGGCCTCGTGGCGGGGGCCCTCGCCTCGCGGCTCGGCCCCGCCGAGGCCATTGCCATCGGCGCCGTGCTCAGCCTGATCGTGGGCCTCGTGGTCATGGCCTGGTACCGGCGCGCCGGTGTTGCGGGCATGGCCGGCGGCACGCCGGGGCGATTCCGGGCACCATGACGCGAGCGGGACGTCGACGCCCGTCGTGGAAAGGGACTCGATGACCGCTTCCGGAATCGCGCTGGCGACGCACGGCCTGCGCAAGAGCTACGGCTCGCAGCTCGCGCTCGACGGCCTCGATCTCCGCGTACCCGCCGGTGTCGTGTACGGCTTCCTCGGCCCGAATGGGGCGGGCAAGACCACCACGATGCGGGTGCTCACCGGGCTCATCCACCCGGACGGTGGCACGGTCGAGATGCTCGGGACGCCGTTCACCCGACGGGACCGCCATCGCCTGTTCCGGGTCGGCTCGCTCGTCGAGTCACCCGCCTTCTATCCCTACCTGTCGGGTCGCGACAACCTGCGGGCGCTGGCCGCGAGTGGCGGGCCTGGTGGCGAGGCCCGGATCGACGAGATCCTCGAGATCGTGGGCCTCCGCGAGCGCGGCCGGGACAAGGTCTCCCGCTACTCCCTCGGGATGAAGCAGCGGCTCGGGATCGCCGGCGCCCTGCTCAACGATCCGGACCTCCTGCTCCTCGATGAGCCCGCGAACGGCCTCGACCCGGCGGGGATTGTGGCCATGCGGGATACGCTGCGCCACCTTGCGTCACTCGGCAAGACGGTTTTCGTGTCGAGTCACCTCCTGGCGGAGGTCCAGCTGATGGCCGACATCGTCGGGATCATCGCCGCGGGCAAGCTCGTACGCGAAGGCCCGATCGGCGAGCTGCTCGCTTCGCAGGGGGTCGTGCGGGTCCACGTTTCGCCGGATGAGCTGCCGCGCGCCAGGGAGATCCTTGACCGCCTCGCCGAACCCGAGCAGGTGATCCCGAACTCGGACGGACGCGGTTGGATCGCGATCCACGTCGGTGTCGAGCGATCGTCCGAGATCAACCGGGCACTCGCAGAGGTTGGCATCTACGCATCCGGGCTCAGTTCGGGCAGCGACCTCGAGGCCCTCTTCCTGTCCCTGACGGACAGCGCAGCCGCGTCGGATCCGGATGGAACCTTCGCATCGATCAATCGAACGGCCGGCCGATCAACCGGCGCCGCCGGCGAACCCACCCGATCGACCGGCGCCGCCGGCGAACCCACCCGATCGACCGGTGAGGAGGAGCCGGCATGAGGCTGTACGTATCGGGCATGCGCAAGCTCACGACGCGAATGGCCTCGTTCCTGACCCTCGGGATCCTGGCCGGGCTGCTCGTGATGATCGAACTCGCGGTTGCGGCGACCCGGGGCGGCAACGGCGGCGGCAACGGCGGTTCCAGCGCTGCTCTCTCCCTGCTCACGTTTCCCGGTGCTTACGACCAGATCCTCGGTTTCATCCTGGGCTTCGGCGGGCTGCTCGGCGTCACGTATGGCGCGGCCATCGCCGGTTCGGAATGGGGTTGGGGAACGCTCAAGATGGCGGTGGCGCGCGGCGAAAGCCGGAGTCGCTACCTGCTCTCCACGTTCGCGGCGATCGCAACGATGATCGTGGTCGGCCTGATTCTCGCGTTCCTGATCGGGGTGGCCGGAGCGGCCGCCGGATCGACGATCGCCGGGATCAGCCTCAGCGGCATGGGCGACACCGCGATCCTGGACAAGCTGCCCGAGCATTTCCTCCGCGGCTGGATCGCGATCAGCATGACCGCGGCCGTCGGGTTTGCGGTGGCGACGGTCGCGAAGAGCCAGCTGGCCGGCATCGGCGTGGGCATCGCGCTCTACTTCGGGGAGGCCTTCGCGACGATCTTCCTGCCGGATATCGTCAAGTACCTGCCATTCAACCTGTCGAACGCCGCGGTCGGCGGCGGCGGGTTCGGTGGACCCGACTCCGTCAGCACGGCCCTGAGCACCGATACCGCCCTGGGGCTGGTAATCGTGTGGTTGGTGGCGATGCTCGTGAGCACAGCCGTAATCGCGGAACGGGCCGAAATCACGGGGTGACGCCGCCGGGCGTGGGGGCCTGGGAGGGGGTCTGTCAGCGCAGCACCCTGAGAGCTACCGCCGCTCCCGGTAGGGCAAGCGAAGCAGCGCCAGGAGTGGCTCGCCGGTCGACTGCTTCAGCGTGAATGCCGGGTTCTTGCCGGGATCGCCGGGTTCGGCGGCAGGATCGGCTGGATCCGCGGCTTCGGCCCCACCGCGCCGGATCATGATCTCCACCTTGTCGTCTCCGGGGTGGTTCGGGTCGTAGATGTGGAGCGTGCCGCTTAACGCCGAGGCCTCATACGCATAGGCGAGGACCTGGTGGTTCGTCGTCAGGCCGAATGGGTTGATCCGCCCGCTTCGAATGAGGCCGACCATGGCCGGTCGGCCGGCGTCAAGGTCCGAGCAGATCCGACGCCACTCCGCAACCTGCCCGCCGCCGGTCCAGCGGCCGACGGCGAGCCGCAGCAGGGTCAGCCAGAAGCGAGCCGGCACCAGGCCCCATCGGTCGAACGAGACGAGCTGCCGGCGGACGATCTCCCGAAAAAGCGGAGTGCCCGGGCCGGGGGCAACCGGGTCCGCGGGCGCTGGCTCGTTCGACAGGTACCGATCAGCCACGGCGAAGCACATCCCGCCACATAGCCCTTCGGACACCTCGCCAAGGCCGATTCGTACGTAGCCGGCCCGCAACTCGAACGCGGGTCCCGCCGGCCATCGATTCGCGAACCGAAACCCGTGGACCGAGGGGCGAAAGCCGGGTAGAGCCTTGGTGCGCATCGAGCTGAAGGTAGCGCGGCTCCGCCCCGGGCGCACAGGGGTGTTCGGGTGTGGCCCGTTCTGTGGGGCGCGGCACCTTGGTGAGCCGCAGATCCCTCGTGCGCGGATACCTCGTGCATCGCGGCACCCTCGTGAGTCGCGGATCCCACGTGCGCCGCGGATACCCCATTTACGAGTGGTACTCGTGGTAGGTGCGACCCCGCCGGATTCGCCGGGCTAAATGCGCGGCGCAGCAGGCGATTTGAGCACGAATCACGTGGACGGGCCGACCCTCGGCGGTTCCCGACGTCGCGAAACCGCACGTACCACGAGCCGGGCTCGTATTTGCACATGAAGTCGCATCCGGCTGGGCATACCACGAAACGGGGCTCGTATTTGAACAGTTTCGCCGCGCGCACACCCGCCGCGCCACTTTTCGCCGCGCGCAGACCCGCCGCGCCACTTTTCGCCGCTGGCCGCCCGCCGCGCGCAGACCCGCCGCGCCACTTTTCGCCGCTGGCCGCCCGCCGCGCCTGCTGCCCCGCTGCGCCCGGCGCTCGACAGCCCGCACGGCCCACCCCCGGCCCTGCCGTGGTGAAGCCCGCGACGAGCACCACACGCTCGGTGCCCTACCATCGAGGCATGTCAGCCGAGGGGTCGACCGAGCATCGCCATACGAACCGCCTTGCTGGCGAGACGAGCCCGTACCTGCTCCAGCACGCCCACAACCCCGTGGACTGGTATCCGTGGGGCGCCGACGCGCTCGCCCGCGCGAAGGCACTGGATCGGCCGATCTTCCTGTCCATCGGCTACGCGGCCTGTCACTGGTGCCACGTCATGGAACGCGAATCGTTCGAGGACGAGGCCACGGCGACGGCGCTCAACGAGCGGTTCGTGGCGATCAAGGTCGACCGCGAGGAGCGCCCGGACCTCGATCAGCTGTATATGGGCGCCGTCCAGGCTCTGACCGGCGGTGGCGGCTGGCCGATGTCAGTGTTCCTGACGCCGGAGGGCCGGCCCTTCTACGGCGGGACGTACTTCCCCGACAAGCCCCGCCACGGGCTGCCGAGCTTTCGCCAGGTGCTCGAGGGCGTGAGCACCGCGTTCCGGACCGACCGCGCGAACGTCGAGGAGACCGGCGGCCGGCTCGTCGGCGCCCTCGTGGAGCAGGCTCGCCTGCCGGCCGCCCAGGAGGCACCCGCCCCGGATCTCCTGGACACCGCGCTGTTGCTGATCGACCGCGGGTTCGATGCGACCACCGGCGG
>JAYWFP010000107.1:0-5149 GCA_043778745.1 Chloroflexota bacterium | reverse complement strand
CCATCTCGAGGACGACGTTGACGTCCTCGGAGTCGAGCCGGAGAAGCGTGAGCGGCAGCCCGATTTCATTGTTCTGGTTGCCCTCGGTGCTGAGCGTGCGCCCGTGGGTGGTGAGAACGCTGGCGATGGCCTCTTTCGTGGACGTCTTCGCGATGCTCCCCGTTACGCCGACCACGAGCGGTTCGAACCGGGCCCGCCAACCACTCGCCACGGCTTGGAGAGCCGCCATCGGGTCCACTACCGAGATGATCGTCACATCACCGAGCACTGCCAGCGTCGCGAAGTCCGGCTCAGCCGTCACGATCAGTGCCGCTGCGCCGGCCATGACGGCCTCACGCAGGAATCGATGACCGTCGGTACGCTCGCCGGGCAGGGCCACGAACAGCTCGCCCGGTCGCACCAGGCGCGAATCCACCGCCGCGCTCCGGATGGGCCGCAATGAGTCCCGGATCAGGTGGCCGCCGGTCAGCCCGACCAGATCATCCGCCGACAGGGCGTCGTGCCGAACGTCCTTTGCCGGGACGGTGCGACCCGGTCGCGCGGACTCGGAGAGGTCGGACACGCTCCGAAGTGTGGCATATGAGCCTCTCCCGGATCGGCACCGCGGAGCGCGAACCACGGCGGTCAATCGCCGAGCCGGCCCGTGGGGGTCGCCAACGAGGTCATCTCGGGAAGCAGGCCGGGGATGCTCACCGCGTCGGTCGCTATGCGCCGGAACAGTTCGAAGGACATCACCGGCATCGCCAACTGGCCAGCGCGACGCACCCCGGGATGCGCTTCATTGATCAGAACCGACACGACGAGATCGGGATACCCCACCCGACGCCCGAGGTAGCCAACAAACGAATAGTTGAACTTGTTGGGCTTCCAGTCGTTCGCCGCTGAATCCCAGATCTGGGCCGTTCCTGTCTTCCCGCCGACGTACGTGCCGGGGATGAGGGTACGGTCCCGGTAGAACGGGACGGTCGTCAGCACGTGATGCATGAGATTCATCATCACTGGTGACAGCGCCGGGTCCAGGACCTGACCCCGATCCTGGACCGCGACGGGCTTGCCGTTGATGGCCGCCACGACGTGGGGCGTGAGGAGGGTGCCGCCGTTGACCATGGCCGCATAGGCCGTGGCCAGTTGCATTGGCGTGACCGCGACTCCCTGGCCGAAGCTGCCGTTCGCGAGATCGATCTCGCGCCACGTCTTCTCGGCTGGATCGCGCACGAGACCAGCAACCTCCCCCGAGACATCCACGCCGGTCCGTGCCCCGAAGCCAAGCCGCGCCCAGACGTTGTGCAGAACGGTTGCAGCCTGCTGCGTCGTCGGCCCAAGGCCGAGAGCCAGTCTCGCGGCGACGACGTTGCGCGAGTAAGCGATGGCGTCCTCAAGGCGAAGCGTACCCATGGCAACGTTGTCCGCGTCGGCGATCTTGGTCTTGCCCTTGTCGAGCTTCAGGACTCCCGAGTCGTTGAACTCCGACGCCAGGGTCGCTGTGCCGGCTTCGAGGGCGGCAACGACGGTCATCATCTTGAAGACCGATCCGGGTTCATAGACCTTGGAAACGACCGGATCAACGAACCGGCCCGGATCCTCGGTCGCAACGGCGCCGTAGTCATTCGCGTCGTAGGACGGATAGGTCGCCTCGGCAAGCACTGCGCCGGTGTAGGGATCGATCACCACGGCCGAAACGCTCTTGGCCTTGTCGGACAGCCAGGCCTGCATGACCTCCTGTTCGAGGGCCAGCTGCAGGCCGGCATCGATGGTCAGCGACAGATCGGATCCGGGCGTTCCGGCCTCAACGATGTGCTGCGTCTCACGGACTGCCTGCCCGTTCGCGTCCCTGTCGGATTCCATGACGGTCGGGGTCCCTGACAGCACGTCCTGGTAGTACTGCTCGACGCCGTACTGGCCGGCTCCCTCGCGATTCACGAAGCCGATGACGTGGGCCGCCATCGACGTCAAGGGGCCGCCGCCTGATTGCGGGTACTGGCGAACCTGGGTCGACTCGACCGTCAGGCCGTTGATCTTCAGCGCTTCGGCCTCGGCAAGGATGACATTCGTATCCCCGGCCGCCAGGTCCTTGGCGACCACCAGGTAGGTCCGATCCGTTGCCAGGCGGCCGCCGAGCGCCAGCGCGGCGGCCGGATCGAGACCCAGCCGTTCCGTGAGCAGCGTCACCAGCTTGGCGCGACCGTTGGCATCCAGCCGTCTGGGGTTCGCGATCAGACGGTCGCGAGTCACACTGTCGGCGAGGATGATCGTGCCGCTCCGGTCGTAGATCGTGCCGCGCACGGCCGCGACGGTTGTCCGGAGAAAGATCTGCCGCTCGGCAGCTGCGGCCAGGTTGTCGCGCTGGGCAATCTGCCACCACCCGAGCCGGGCCACCAACGCGCCGGCGAACAGCACGAAAACGAGCAGCAGAAAGATGAGGCGGCCGCGCGAATCCGTCCGTCCGAGGATCACTTGCTGATTCCGCCTGTCCTAGCGTGCGGGGATGATGATTGGCGCGTCCAGCTGACCGAGGCCGTTGTCGAGTCCGAGTCTCCGGATGGCCGGCTCGGAACCGAGCCGATCGATATCCGATCGAAGATCCTGGCGGAGCGCAGCCAGACGCTCGTATTCGGATCCAAGTCGAACGATGTCGTAGCTCGTCGCCGAAACGCGAACGCTCTGGCTCAGCGACAGGAAGGCCAGGGTGAACGCGACGACAATCGCCGCGAGGATGGAACCGACCCGTGTCGGGCGGCCGGCCCGGACCAGCCCGGCCTCGGACGAGCGCGCGCCGCGAGCCCAGACCGGCGGGACATGAACGTCGAATCCCGGAAGCGGCAGCTCGAATCCGCGACGGCGTGCGCCCTGATACGCGGCCATCAGTCAGTGAAGCCGAAACGGAGTCGCGGCGTTCGGGGATCCATGAACGACAGCGGATCGGCCTGGTTCGCATCGCCTGCCTCAGCCCAGTTCACCTCGGGCCGACCTCGATCGACCCGTCGATCGTGGCGCTCGTGAACCTCGTGCTGGCGGCGACCGTATGCGCGGCGTCTGCTGTTCTGGTGGCGCTTGCTCATGGGGGCTCCTCCTCCCGTGGCGTTCGACGGCTCCTCCCCGTCGATCCGCATCCCTGGTCTAGGCGGCGAGGCGTTCCGCGACGCGGAGCCGTGCGCTCCGGGCGCGGGGGTTCATCGCGATTTCCTCCTCTCCGGGGGTGATCCCCTTCGGTGTCACGAGCCGGACCCTCGGGGCCCGGCCACATACGCATACCGGCGCTTCCGGCGGGCAATTGCAGCCCCGCCGTTCCGCCTGGAAGAACTGCTTGACAATGCGATCCTCGAGCGAGTGGTAGCTGAGAACCGCGAGTCGGCCACCGGGCCGCAACAGGTCGAGCGCTCCGGCCAGCCCTTCAGCCAGGGCTTCGAGCTCCTCGTTGACGGCAATGCGGAGCGCCTGGAAGACGCGCGTTGCCGGATGCACGCGACGCCGTCCCACGACACGTGACGGTGCCGCGCGCTCAACCAGCGTCGCGAGCGCCTCGGCCGTCTGGACGGGTGCCTCGGACCGAGCCTCGACGATGGCCCGCGCGATACGACCCGCAAAGGGCTCCTCGCCGTAGCGGCGGAACAGTGCCGCGAGGGCGGGGGCGTCCAACGTCGCCAAAAGGTCGGCCGCGGGTACACCGCGCCGCGTATCGAACCGCATGTCGAGCTGGCCGCCGGCTCGGAACCCGAACCCCCGGTCCGTGTCGACGAGCTGTTGGCTGGACAGGCCGAGGTCGAGGAAGCAACCGTCGACGGCACCGAAGCCAGCCTCGGGGGCGATGCGGGCCAGATCGCGAAAATTGGCCTGACGCAGCCGCAGCCGATCGCCATAGCGGGGCCCGAGGCGATCGCGGACCCTGGCGATGGCCGCCCCGTCGGCATCAAGACCGAGGAGGCGGCCATCAGGATCGGTCGCCTCGAGAATGCGTTCGGCGTGCCCTCCGCCACCGACGGTCCCGTCGATCTGCAGGCTTCCCGGGGCGGGCGCGAGCATCGTCATGACCTCGTCGACGAGAACGGGCACGTGGACGTCGTTCATCAGATCCCGAGGCCCTGAATGGCCTGGGCGAGCGTCTCCGGGTCGTCCATGGCCCGGCGGTAGTCAGCCCAGGTCGTGGGCGCCCAGATCTCCGCGTGGTCCCGTGCCCCGACGACGATGGCTTCGCCCGTCAGCCCGATGCCTTCGCGCAGGAAGGCCGGAAGGAGCAGCCGACCCTGGCGATCGAGGGCCGCGTCAGTCGCACCGGCGAAGATGCTTCGGCCGAACAGCCGGGACGACGCGTCGGTGATGGGCAGTGCGGCGATCTTGTCCGCCAGCGCGTCCCATCCGGCCTGCGTGTGGATCGCCAGGCAGCCATCGATCCAGCGCGAAACGACCGCTCCCTCATCGAGTTGTGCGCGGAAGCGGGCGGGGACGGCCAGCCGACCCTTGTCGTCCAGCGTGTGCCGGTACTCGCCCGTGAACACCGATCGGACCCACCCATTTTTCGAGGCTTCAACGGGCCCGCGACAGCGAAGCCGCGAGCCCGTCCTTGTGTCGCGGAGGTCCCGGTGTGCCCTACCGGTCGTCCGCTGATGGCGAAGGGTCGGATGTGGTTCCCCACTTCTCCCCACTTTGCGCCACTGCGGGCATCATAGCGGCTTCGCGGCGGCCGTCAATGGTCATTTGCAGGGATCGCTGAAATTCCAGCGCGACGGGACGCTGGATGGCGCCGAAGTGGCAGCTGGTCGCGGGAATCGTGGAGCCATCCGATGCCGCGGATCATTCCGGGTGTCGCGGGCCGTACCGGGCACCCGCGCCAGGACGGTGGCTCACAGCGGCGGCGGCGTCGCGAGGCGGGGCGGGTCACCCGATCGCGGCCGGTCCCATCGCACGTCCCCTGCCGCGAGGAGGTCGGGCCTGCGTCAGCGGCTCAGCGAGTCGGCGGGGGCAGGACGATGACGTCGCCCGAGTGGACCGGGACCCTCAGGTTGGGGTTGAGCTCCCGGACCGTTGCATACGGAATCCCGAAGTAGCTGGCGATGCTCTGAAGGTTGTCGCCAGCGCGAATCGTGTAGAGATAGCAGTCGGGCTTGTCCGGGCACGGCGTCAGGAGTGCGTAGCGATCACTCGACGGCCTGGG
>JAYWFP010000106.1:0-5193 GCA_043778745.1 Chloroflexota bacterium | reverse complement strand
TCGAGCCACCAACTGCCGGGTGCGATCTCCCGGAGGCGGGGGTGGTTCGTTCGCGTGAGCTCGGCACGAATGAGGTCGAGCAGTCGGTCGACCGGCTCCGACTCAGCTGCCGTGGGCTCAGGAGTCCCGTTCCCTCCCGCCGCCCCGAACATCCGGGCGAGATGGCCGGCCCGATCAAGGCCAATCAGGATCTCGCCGAGCAGCCGTTCGAAGCGGACCGGCTCGCCTCGGTCGCGAAGCACCTGGACCGTGATCTCGGTGATCGTCCGCTGCGCCTCGGATGTGGAGAACGATCGAGCGAGCACGCCCTCCGGAGCCGAGAACATGCCCTGTCCCGGGACAACGGCCGGATCGCCCGACCCCCCGGGCATCGGGTCGAGGCGGCGCCCCGATCTGGTGCGTGACCCGGGTGGGATGGCCGCCCCGGGCGGCACGAACTCCACGATTCCGTCGGTCGCGTCTTCGGTATCGCCAAGGCGAGCGCCGGCCAGCCGATAACCCGCCTCCACGCCGCCGATCACGGTGGCGACGAGTGCCTCCGGCCCGCGACCATCGACAACCATGACCACCCGGCCATCCCGCGCCATCAGCGGCGCGGCCCGCTCCAGCGAATCGCGGAGAGTGCTGGATTGCCAGGCCCACGGAGCTCGAATCGCCGCGCCGCCCAACGCCTCGACGGGGAGCAGGAGGGCCGCATCACGTCCCAGCGCCCAGGCAGTTCCGTGGTACGTGGCGGCAAGTCGTTCCTGGTTGAATCGGATCGGCGGTTGACCGAGGATCAGCCGGACCCGGGGCATCGGTTCCATGCCGCCACGCTCGCGAAACGAATCGTCATTCCTGGCCAGTGAAGTCAATGCGTCCGTTGCGCCAACCCGGACGAGGGCCGTGGCACCGCCTTCGACGAGGCTCCGCAGGTCCGAGCCGAGCCGGGCCTCCATCGGGCCGATGGAACCGCTTTCGATCCGCTGGACGAAGGACCGGACGATGCGAAATCCCTCCTCGAACGCTACCCACGGGTTGCGCTCGCGGACCTGATCCGGGAGGGGCGATCGGACCACGCCTCCCCCAATCCGTATGCTCGGGATCCGACCCGGACCGACGCCCAGTCGGCTGGCCGGGAGAACGGCGTGCAGGAAGGAAAGGCGCAGTGCCGACTCGACTGGCGCGGCGCGGAGATCACCCTCGATCCGTTCGAGGATCGCGGCCAGGCCGACCAGTTGCCGGTCGGTGTGAAGGCCCAGGATCGCGTCGGGGAGGCCGGCCGCTCCATCCGGCACGGGGAACCGATCTCGGAGGGCCAATCGAATCGTCGAAGCACCAACATCGCTCCGGGAGCGCTCCCGATCCGCCTCGTCCGCGGCGGCCTGGCGCTGTTCGAGCCCGCCCCGCTGGTCCCGACAGATCGTGCACCGATAGGTCTTTCGCTCGAGGATCATGTCCTCCAGCTCGGCGGACGCATCCCGAACCACCCAGCTGAACTCGTCTGCGATCAGGGCCCGGTCGCATGTTGCGCAGCGCGTGGAAAACGGTCCACCGACAGCGAGCTTGAGGCTCGTGTCGCCACGCGGCGACGCGCTCATGGTCGAGAACGCGGCGTCGAGATGGCGAAGATCGGGAGGTCGAAGCACGATCTCCGCGAGCAGACGGGTCAGCGGGTTCGTCTCGAGCGTGACGGCCCGACGCTGCCGATCAACCGCCGACCTGGCAACCCATCCCCCGCGGGCGTGGAGGTCGAGGACCACGTCCCCTGGGGCCGATCCGGCCTCGAGGTGAGCCACCAGGACATCGGGCGGTGGCGGTGGTGCGATCCGCTCGAACGCGGGCATCGTGAATCCGGGCTCGGCGCGCGAGAGAGGCGCTCGACCCACCATGGCGCGATTGTGGCATGCGGGGCCGGACGCTACGCTGAGCCTGGTGACGAACGATGCCGTTATGTTCGCTCAACGGCCGCGGTCATTACCCGGGTCAGGTAGAACCAACGAGGGTCAAACCGACCCCGCTCGGGGGAAACGGGCTCCGCTCGATTGAACCCGATTCGCCGGACTACCCCTCGTCGAGGTCGTCGTTTTCCTCGACGAATGCCTCATCGGTGGTGTCGTCGGGCGGGAGGACTCGGTCAAGGTCCTCGATCTCGTCGTCCTCGACATCGTCCTCGAGATCCTCTTCGAGCTCCTCGTCCTCGCGGACGAGGGTGCCCTTTGTGTAGGGACGCAGGTCCGTGGACTTGGCAGCTGTCGGGAAGCTGACCTTGCCGTAGTTGCGCGGGTCCTGGTAGACCTCGCGGATGATGATCCGGACGTCCACGGCTCCGAGGGACGTCACGCCCGCGGCGTACTTGTTGCCCTCGGCCATCAGCTTGAGCAGGCGTGCTGCAACTCGAGGCTCGACGGTCCCGATTGGAACGCCGCTGCTGGTCGCCATGAGGCGATTGCCCTCGGGCGTGAGTTCGACCGCGTCGCCCGGGTTCACCTGGGCGAGCTTGCGCGGATCAGGGAGATCGATCAGGTAGGCGAACCCGGTCTTGCCGGTTTCCTCCACGAAGATCCGAACCGAAGCCTTGCTCCCGGCCTGGGCGGGAACGGTCCGCTCGCCGGCCGCGACGAGAAGCGTCTTGAGCCGGTCGATGTTGCGCTCGGCGATCCGATTCGTGGGATCGAGGGCCAGCGCGGCCTGGTAGTGCTCACGAGCGGCGCCGAGCTCCCCCTGCTCCCAGAGAGCCTTGGCCAGCCGGTTCTCCGACTCCGCATCGGCACCCATTTCCAGGAGCCGACGATTGGTGTCGGCGGCCTCGACCCATTTGCCGGCGGCGGCGTGCGCGATCGCCTGCTCGGCGAGCTGACGCTTCAGCCGTGTCGCGGCAATGGGGCTGGAGGCCGGGTCGATCTCGGAGAAGGTCACGAAGTCAGGTCCTTTCGAACGATTGAAAGCTGGCGAGCCGCACCTTGCGGCCGATGAAGCAAGGTCAGGCGCGGGCCGGCAGTAATGCCGGTGGCGCCAATGCAGGGCATATGTTTGTAGCACCCGGACCGCCGACGGTCAAATGGTCGCCGATCGGCAGGCACGCACGCTAGCTTCGAAGGCGAACGCTCCACGCCACCACGACGAGGCCGAGCACGATCAGGAGGATCGACTCCCAGAGTCGCCGAGCGCCGCGACGACGAGAGGCGGCATCGGCATGGACCGCATCCCACAGGAAGAACACGAGCACCAGGAGCGACGGTCCCAGCAGTCGGGGGATCTCCATCGCTCGAAGGCCTGCGGCCGCGATCGCCACGACCACTGCGCTGGTCAGCGCAAACCAGCTCACGTCGCGCAGGTTCGAGGTCCGTAGCGCACCGGCGCGGTATCCGAGCAGGAATGCAACAACGGCATCGGCGGTCGCCAGCACCGCCAGCTGAAGGCCGGTTGGTCCGCTGCCTGCAACGCCGGGCTCCGGAAGTCCCCCGGGCACGAGGGCCGCCATGCCCGTGAACGCGAGGAATCCGACGATCAGGGCCTCGGCCCGCACCGCGGTCCGATCCGCGCTGGACGGCCCGGACGCGCTGGCGAGAAGGCGCGCCTCCGTGGCAAGGACTCGCATCAGGAGCCAGCCCCCGAGCACGACGGCCGGGACCAGAAGGAGCCCGGCTGGCACCAGGCGCAGCGCTCCGAAGATCGCCACCACGGTCACGCCCGGCGTCACCAGCGCCTCGACCGGGACGCCGGGCCCTGCCGTCGCGGGTACGCCGTCGCCGAGGATCTGGAGGGAGCCGAGGAGAACGGCAGCGAGGAGGCAGACACCCACGAGCCACGCAGCCGGCCCCTCGACCAGACGCGACAGGAGGACAACGACCATCGAGATCGCCGCGAGATCGCGCGAGCCGCCGATCATGCCCATCGGCGCGATGGTACGCGAGGTGGTGGGCCCGATCGCATCGATCATGCCCGCACCGTCCGTCGATCGTTCCGTCGCACATAGGTCAGCAGGTCCGCCCGGGAGCGCGTATTGATCACCGAGCCTGCCTCCACCCACGCCCGTCGCGCCTGAGCCACCCCCCACTCGAGGTGTTCGAATTCCTCGATCCGATGGGCGTCCGAATCGACCGACAGCAGGCAGCCCACGGACACGGCATGGCGAGCGCGCTCAACCGAAAGGTCCAGGCGCGGTGGCGACCCATTCATTTCGAGGACCGTTCCGGTCGCGGCGGCCTCCGCGTAAACCGCATCCCAGTCCAGATCGAGGTCGTCGCGCAGCCCGATCTTCCGGCCCGACGGGTGAGCGATCACGTCGACGTGCGGATTGCGAATGGCGCCGAGGACCCGGGCCGTCAGCTCGGATCGGGACTGGTTGCGGCCAACATGGAGCGATGCGACGACGAGGTCGAAGCGAGCCAGCAGCGCGTCATCGTAATCAAGGCGGCCGTCGGCCCGGATCTCCAGCTCGCAGCCGTGCAGGAGCCGGAATCCCTCCTTCGGGGTTTCGGGCGGCGCCACCCCGGCGGCCTCCTCGTCTGCGTAGCGCCGATTGAGGCCTGCGATCACGCGCGCCTGCATGGCCACGCGTTCGGGCGTCAGGCCCCGCGCAATCGCGAGGGACATGGAGTGATCGCTCAGGACCTGATAGGCATGGCCGCGCCGGCGCGCCGCCTCGGCCATCACCTCGATGGGCTGTGTTCCATCCGACCAATCGGAATGCGAGTGGAGGTCCCCACGGAGGTCGGCCACGGTCAACAGGTTCGGCAACCGACCTTCGAGCGCAGCTTCGATCTCCCCGGTGTCCTCACGCAGCTCGGGCTCGATGAACGACAGATCCAGGAACTCGTACGCCGCCGCCTCCGTGTCGAAGACCCTGAGCTCCGCGTCGGGTCCAGTGAGGATCGTGCCGTCCTCGGCGAGGCGGGCAAAGCCCTTCTCGGACAGCGACCATCCTCGGTCCCGGGCACGCTCACGGAGTCGTACGTTGTGCGCCTTCGATCCCGTGAAGTGGATGAGGTACGTGCCTGCCGCGCCCGGAGCCATCCGCATCAGGTCGATCTGCGGTCCCCGTTCGACTACCACGGCCGCCTTCTCGGTTCCCTTGTTGAGGATCGACGCTACGGCAGGCAATGTCGTGAAGCGCCCGATGGCCGGCCCGGCGTCGGCCGTCTCAATGAGTACGTCGAGGTCGCCGACCGTTTCACGTCGACGGCGAAACGAACCGGCCGGCACCACGCG
>JAYWFP010000105.1:0-5202 GCA_043778745.1 Chloroflexota bacterium | reverse complement strand
GCGGTCTGGACGGCAGCGCTGATGGCTCCGATGCCGCCGAGGATGACGATCCGGGCCGGGTGGAGGCGGGTCAGTTCGGCGGCCACGACCGCGGGGATCGAGGTCGGGGTCACGAGGAGCACGGGGCCTGCCTGCATCCCCGCGGCCGGCGCGCCCGCCAGGGCATCGGCAAAGCCGGTACCCGACGCGAGGTACACGACCGACACCCCGGGGCTGTACGTTGCCGCGCTCACGGCGGCGGCGGTGGCATAGCGGTCGGCGCCACCGAGCCGGGTGACCGGCATGTGGTCGACGGTCACGCCGAACAGCGCGAGTTGCTCAGGGGAGATCGGCTTGGCCGAGGGAGCGGTCGAGACGACCGATCCCTTGGTCCCCACGAGCTGGAGGACATAGATCCCGTCCGGCACCGTCGAGGCCGCCACCTTCGCATCCCAGTCGAACGCGTGGGCACCGATGTCGGCTCCGGAAATGGCCTGGGTCCCGACAAGCGTGCCGTCGGCTCGCCAGACATTGACCGCGATGCTGTCGATAGCCGCATTCGTCGACCATGAGACCCGGATGGTGTCCGTGATGCCGTCGCCATTCGGCGTGACCAGGCGCGGGCCGCCACTTCCTGCGTCATAGCCGGCGAGCGTCGCGGCCACACCGGTCGCATTGATCGGCAGCCTCGGAGCGATATACGTCGTGGTCGATGAGCTTGCCGCCACCCAGACCCCTGTCTCGACAGGATCGACGGGCGACCACTGGCGCACGGGCGCGGTGACCTGGAACCAGGTGTAGCCATCGGCGGACACGGGGCCACCGGTCACGGCCACGGCATCGTAGGTATTGACCGTGCCGACGATCGTCGCCGATGTGCCGGCTCCAGCCCGGAGCTTCAGGCCATCCAGCAGGACCGTCCCAAAACCACCCACCGTCAGCGAGGGTTCCGTGGCGGTCGACGTCACATTCCAGGCCGACAGGTTGTCGTGGCTGTCCTGGCCCTGAGCACGAAACGCATAGGCGTGACCGTCCAGGCCCAGGAAGATCGAACTCGTGGCCGATGTGGCCATCCGCCAGTTGGTCCAGGCGCCACTGTCGGTCGAAACCTGGACGTCATAGGTCCCCATGGAGCTCTCATCCTCGCCGACCCAGCGAACTTCGAACCCGGCGTCGCGCTGGGTGATCGAGAGCGCGATGACACCGACCAGCGGGGCCGTCGTGTCGTGGAGGAACTTGTCGGCGAGGGCCTGATACAGCTCCGGCCGCGTTCCGTCATAGCCCAGGGCCCAGATGCCGGCGCCCCGAAGTCCCGTCCGGTTGATCAGGTCGTAGCGAAGTTTGAGCGACGCCGCGTCGTCGTAGTAGAGCTGCCTCCAGGCGGTGACGCAGCCGTACGTCGTCGTGCAGGTCTGTTTCTGATACGCGGTCCAGGGCGCCTGTTCGATCGTGTCGTAGCGGCGGCCATATTGAGCCGCCAGATCGACAGCGACGCCATAGACCGCGGTGACCGAGGTCCCGTACTGCGTCCCCGAAATGTTCGTCGCGTGCAGTTGATCCGTGGCGGTGGACCACGCCCGGCCGTAGTAGGGCACGCCCAGGATGAGCTTCGATGGCGAGACCCGGGCCGCGTAGGCCGAGACCGTGTCGGTGAGGTCGTAGATCGGGCCGGTCAGCGGGCTGATCGAACCGGCCTGCGTCGCGGAAGAACCGCGGTAGTCGTAGCCCATGATGAAGATCGCGTCGGCCCCACCCGGCGCAGTCGCTGCCTCGAGCGGGTAGTTGCCGATGTAGCCGGTGGTGTCGAAGGTCAGCTGATACCCGGGCGCGATCGCATCGAGTTCGCTGCGGACGCTGCGGACAAGCGCCGTGAACTCATCGGCGTACCCGGACACGATCGGCTCGAAGTCGAGATTCACCCCGTCGGCACCACGCTCGGCGACGGCCGCCGCAACCTGCTTCGCCAGATTGGACCGCGCGGTCGGGCTTCCGAGCAGGTTCGACTGCGTCGTCTGCTGGCCGCTCGTCCAGGCAAAGCAGGTGATCGTGAGGACGACCCGAGTTCCGCGTTGGTGCGCCGCGTTGATGATCGATGTCATCTTCGAGCTCGCCCAACCTCCCCAGCCGGTGGTCACACTGCCGTCCGAGTTCATCTTGAGGAGGTTGCCGTTCTGGTCGGCCCCGACACTGAAGTAGGCGACCGTGGAAAGAACCGACCAATTCAATGAGGTCGAGCTGTCCGAGACCTCCCAGTACGGCAGGAAGCCGAACACCTCCCGTCGCAGACCGTTGGCGCTCACCACCGCTGCCGGCTGATAGGCGGACCCATCTGCCGATGGACCTCCGCTGGACACCGTCACACCGGCCATCGACGGGCCGATCGCTCCGTCGACCGGGACGGGTCCTTGGGTCGGCGAGCCGACGACGGGACTCCGGCTGGGCACGGGTTCGCCTGACCAGATGGAGCCCTGGGCGGCCGCATGGAGGGCCGTTCCGCTCACCCGGCCCGGCGGGAGCGCCCTCGACTTCCCGCCACCGACCTCCCACATGTCTCCGGGTCGCGGCGTGAATCCGACCGTGACGCGGTCGCCCGGCGGAAAGTCGATCACGTCGTCGGCATGCGCGAGCGCATCCAGGTACTGGATCGTGGGACTGAGCAGTCCGGCCTGACCATCCGCGGCAGAAGCCGAACCTGTCGTTGCGTTGCCCGTGCCCAGACCGCCGGCGTTCGGTGCGTCAAGCGCTGGTTGCGGAGCCGTGGCCACCGCGGGTCGCGCCACGGCGATTGCCGGGAGCGTGGACGGCAAGACGAAGAGTGCGGCGGCAACCAGCCGCAGAGCGAGCCGGGCGGAGCGGCGACCGATCGTCGTCAAGCAAGTCCTCGTGAGCTGCGGCGCGGGGCCGTGCGCCGACGTACCGATGGGAACCGGCCCCTGGACAAGGAACGTACGGCGGAGACGTCGCCTGTCCAAGCCTGACGATGGTCATGCGGTGGCTGGTACCGAGGGGTCAGGTGCGGAGATGTGCAGTCCGTCTCGGGATGTCGAAACAACCGTCGGAAGGCGGGCCGGACAGTCGCCAACTCGTGCTCCGGACGACCGAAGGTGATCTCCGCCGCGAGGCGCCACTCGGGCAACGCCGACGGCGAAGGGCCAATCGGAACCTCTACGAGGCGATGTAACCGGCGAGCTGGGTCAGGACGCCGTCGCTCACCACGCTGGCGCCGCCGAGGACCACGATCCGACCGGGCTGCAGTCGGCTGAGTTCAGCGGCAATGACCGACGGGATCGAGGAGCCGGGCACGAGGAGGAGCGGTCCCCCGGCGGTGCCGGCGGCCGGGGCCCCCGCGAGCGCATCCGCAAAGCCCACTCCGGACGCAACGTAGACGACGCTCACGCCCGGTGCATAGGTCGCGGCACTGATGGCGGCGGCGGTGCTGTATCGATCGCTGCCAGCGAGTCGCGTCGGCATGACCCGATGGTCGACAACGATCAACAGGTCCGAGGTCAGCTGCGGATTGCCCCAGGCATCGGACGCCTTGACTCGGAAGGTGTACTCGCCGTCCGGGATGGTCTGTGACCCGATCACGAGATTCCAGGTGACGGTCGGTGTTTCGCCTGACCCGGACGTCTCCCAGAGTTTGGTCCAACTGGAGTTGAGGATTTCGGCGGACCAGCTGACTGACTCGGAGAACCGGAGATCGAAATCGAGGACGTCGGCGATCCCATCGCCATTCGGCGAGATGGTCCGGGGACCGTCCTGCGACCACAACTGCGGGCCGAAGGAGTCCTGTGGCTGCAGGTCGGTTCCGGGAGCCCAGCCGCTGCCGCTGCCGGTCAGAGCCTGAACGTAGGCGCTGGCGGAATCCACGTCGTTGACGCGCACGGCCAGGCCGGCCGCGAAGCTGCCCGTTGGATTCGACAGGCCGGGGTCTGCGTACAGCGTCACTCCCGCCGAACCGACACTCGCAGCGCCTGGGGTGATGAGCGTGTCGGGGATCGTGTCGGTGCGCACGTACGGGACGCCGGTCACGTCCTCCGTCCGCAGCCAGGGGTTGCCGACGAGCGATCGGTAATAACCGCCGGATGCGCTGTCCGGGTCCATGAAGTCCGTGTAGGCCGGGCTGCGCATCGACGGAAACGAGAACTCGTTTCCGTGGTAGTTCGATTGGCTTCGCCAGACGTCGAGGACGGTCTGGTGGGTCGTGAACAGGTCGCGGATCATGGAGTTGATGCTGCCGTGGCCTTCCGCGATGACTGCGCGAGCGCCGGCCTTCAGGAATCCCTGTCCGTAGTTATCGGCCCGCTGCTTGGCAACGCTGAGGGTCGGCTCCGCATTTCCGGGTTCCGAATTGCCTGATGCGTAGCAGAGATGGTTCAGGAGCACAACGGCGTTCGGCGCGAGGTGGATCTCGTTCGCCAAATATGGCTCGCCGTAGTACTTGAGGTTGTTGTCGCCGTTGCCGGCGGTAGCGTTCAGCCCCAGGCCATCCTTGGTGGTGTAAGCCGGATCGTAGGTGTACGGGCTCGGCCAGCCATTGCCGTGGCCGAGGTACACGACGACGCTCGCGCCCTGGAGTGCCAGCTTGACCGCTGCCCAGGTCGCGTACGGGCTGTAGACCTTGACGACGTTCGACGACCATTTGATCGCTTCGGCGTAGGCCGAGTCGGCGATGCTCCGGTAGTTCGAAGTCGCCGAGCTGATAGCGCCGACGATGATCACGACCTTGGCGGTCGAAAGCGTCGATCCGGTGCTCACCTCAGCCGCTGCAGCCGCCCCTGCAGTGGACGTCGAGGCAGCGACCGGAGCTGCCGCGAGCAGACCGAGGACGAGCGCGAACGTGAGGAGTCGGGCCAGGTTTCGCAACAGAACACTCCGATCGAGGCCCGCGTCGGGCCGTGCTGAATCTCGTGTTCACAGCCTCGGTGCGCGCGAGTGCCGGCTCAATACCGAATGGGTACCGGTCGGCATGGCCTCATCGGGGCGCGGTCAGGTGCGGTCCGCCGGGGAGGTGTCACCTGCGGTCCCGAAGGGGGCGGTTCACCGGTGGTGCGTCGAGTCGACGAAATTTGAGCGGCGGCCCGACCAGGATCAGTGGCCGGGGGGCGATCCCGCCTCAGCGGGTAGGCGTCGGGGTCGCCTCGATGCACGGCTGTTCGCCACCCGGGATGGTTCCGTCGGCGTTTGGTTCACACGTGGTCGGCTGCTCGTCGGGTCCGGGCA
>JAYWFP010000104.1:0-5215 GCA_043778745.1 Chloroflexota bacterium | reverse complement strand
CGAGACCGGGGCCGGGGCCAAGACCAAGACCAGACCGAGACCAATGAGGGTGGATGATGGACGCGATGGCAATCGATGGACTGCGCAGGTCCGTGGCGGGTGAAGTCCTGGAGCCCGGCGATGCGGGCTATGACGCAGCGCGAGCCGTCTGGAACGCGATGATCGACCGGCGCCCGGCCGTGATCGTTCGAGCCACGGGTACGGACGATGTCGTCGCAGCGGTCAAGGTGGCCGCAGCGCATCGGATGCCCGTCTCCATCAGGGGCGGCGCCCACAACGTCGCGGGCCATGCCGTCGGGGAGGACGGCCTGATGATCGACTTGTCGGGCATGCGCGGTGTCCGGGTGGATCCGGATCGTCGACGGGCCTGGGTCGACGGCGGAGCGACCTGGGGCGACGTGGATGTGGCGACACAGGCGTTCGGCCTGGCAACACCCGGTGGCCTCATCTCGGACACGGGCGTCGGCGGGCTCACGCTCAGTGGTGGCATCGGATGGCTCAGGAGCCGCCACGGGCTCGTCATCGACAACCTCGTATCGGCCGACGTGGTCACGGCGGATGGGCGGTTGGTCCACGCCTCGCGCGACGAACATCCCGACCTGCTCTGGGCGCTCAAGGGCGGCGGCGGGAACTTCGGGGTGGTGACGATGTTCGAGTTCGCGCTCCACCCGATCGGCCCCACCGTGATGTTCGCCGGGCCGGTCTACCCGATCGAGGCCGGAAGCGGACCGATCCGGTTCTGGCGCGAGTTCCTCCGGGACAAGAACGACCGAGTCGGGTCCCTCATTGAATTCTCGACGATTCCGGAGGATCCCGGCTACCCCGAGGCGGCCTGGGGCAAGCGGGTCTATACGATCGCGGCCGCCTATGCCGGTGACCCGATCGAAGGGGAACGACTCCTCCAGCCGCTCCGGGAGCTGGGCGAGATGGTCACGGACTTCTCCGGCCAGATGGACTACTGCGACTTGCAACGCCTGTTCGATACGGTGATCCCGTTCGGGCAGCATCGGTGCTACTGGAAGAGCCAGTTCCTGAGCGACCTGCCGGACGAGGCGATCGACCTGATCATCGAGCGGAACGCACGGCCCCCGTCGGCAAACACGCTGTCCTCGATCTGGAACTTCGGCGGGGCGACCGCGGCCGTGGGCCCGCAGGACACGGCGTTCGGTGATCGGTCCATGCCCTACATGGTCTCGATCGACTCGATCTGGAACACGCCCGACGAGGATGAAGCCAATTTGTCCTGGACCCGTGACTTCTGGGACCAGCTCACCCCGTTCTCGCACCACGGTCGGCTGTACCTGAACTTCGCGGGGCTTGGAGAGGGCAACGACGAGCTCGTTCGTCGATCCTTTGGCGAGAACTTCGACCGACTCACCGCCATCAAGCGGACCTATGACCCGGACAACATGTTCCGCTTCAACCAGAACATCCGTCCGACGGTCTGACGATCGGCCGGATTGGCCCGTTCCGGAGATAAGTCGCAGCTAAGCGAGCGAGCCTAGGGTTCTCGAACGTCCCGTCCGACGATGTGCCCCGGCGGTCGGGAC
Organism: Chloroflexota bacterium; assembly: GCA_043778745.1. Lineage (GTDB taxonomy): Bacteria > Chloroflexota > Limnocylindria > Limnocylindrales > CSP1-4 > UBA5189. The sequence goes on along the minus strand of JAYWFP010000104.1, from coordinate 3,665 downwards.
GTAACCACTCCCGCCCCGCATACCCGCCGGGCGAGGAAGAACGTGGACCAGTCCAACATGCCCTGGCGCACCTTCGAGACACCCGACGAAGGGGCGGGATCGCCGAACGAGCGCCCGACGACGGCCGGCGCCGCGGGGGCGGGCGGAGCGCCTCGGGGCGTCATCGTTGCGATCGTCATCGCGACGGTTCTGCTCGTCACCGGCGCGGTGCTCCTCGCCGGGGGTGGGGCGGCAACCGCGTCGGTCGTGGTCGCCCCATCCGACGGAGTGCCGACCGGTACGGGGACGGCCGGCGTCCTGACCATCGATGTCGCTGGCGCGGTCGTCGACCCCGGCCTGTACCGCCTGCCGCCCGATGCCCGGGTAGCGGACGCGATCGCGATTGCCGGGGGCTACGGGCCACGAGTCGACGCACGCCGTGTCGCGCTGGAGGTGAACCTCGCCGCGCCCCTCACGGATGGCCAGCACCTGATGGTGCCGTCGCGCGACGACGTCCTGCCGGGCGACGGAACATCCGGAACATCAGGTGCTGGCTCGACCGCTGGAGGCGGGCCAACGAGCGGTGGCCTGATCGATCTCAATCGAGCAACGGCGGCTGAACTCGACTCGCTCCCCGGCATCGGGCCGGTCACGGCCGCCAAGATCATCAGCTCACGCGAAGCGGAACGATTCGTGAAGGTCGAGGACCTGCGTGACCGCAAGCTCGTCGGCCAGAAGACGTTCGACGGCCTCCAAGAGCTCGTGACCGTGCGCTGACCATGCCGGGCAGCGGCTGGCTGGCGATCGGGGTGATCGTCGGCGCGCTCCTGGTCCGCGATGCCCCAGCGGCCGGAATCATCGGGATCACGTTCCTCGCGGGCGGGGGCGCGGCTGCGTCCCTCGCTGTGTCTCGCCTGCACGCGGCGGTTCGTGGTTCGGCGGGAACGGTCACCAGTGGAGCCGCAGCCGCACGCTGGCTCAGCCTCATCGCCATCGGCGTCCTCCTGGTCGCCGGCCGATCCTTGACAATGCCCCAGGCCGGCGCTCCAGCCACCTCGGACAGGCTCCCGGTCGGCGACGGGCCATGGATCGCGACGGTCTCCACGATCAGCGCGCCGCGAGCCGGCCAGCAGCCGGCGATTGTGGAGCTCGAGTCGCCACCGGGGATGCGTGTGGCCGCGACCCTGCCGCTCTTCCCGATCGTCGTGCCGGGCGATCGGGTGACGCTTCATGGGTCCCTTCGAGCCCCACCGGTCGACGATCCCTATGGGGACTACCTGATCCGGATCGGGGTCCAGGCCACGATCCGTCCTTCGGCGATGGCGGTTCTGCCCCACGACGGCAACCCGACACGCTCGGTCGAGGGCCTTCGACGCGGGGCCGATCGCGCCCTGCAACTCGCGATCCCCGAGCCCGAAGCCGGTCTTGCCAGCGGCATCCTGATCGGCCTGCGCGATCGCGTCAATCGCGATCTCTCCGCAGCGTTCACGACAGTCGGGGCCACGCACGTCGTGGCGATCTCTGGTTGGAACATCGCGATCGTTGCGACCAGCCTCGCCGCAGTCGCCGGTCGGATGGCGCGGCGCCGGAGAATCTCACTCACGGCCTTGGCGATCATTGCCTACGTCGCCTTCGTCGGGCCCTCGCCGTCGGTCGTCCGGGCAGCGGCGATGGCCGGTGTGGTGATGCTCGCGCGAGAACTGGGCCGCCCAAGCCGCGCAGCGGCGGCCATCGGGTGGGCAGGCGCCGGTCTGCTGATCCTGGATCCGGGGCTGATCGACGATGTCGGATTCCAGCTCTCGGGCCTTGCCACCGTCGGGCTCATTGCGTGGGCCACGCCGTTTACGGAGCGCCTTGCCGGCAAGGCGCCGGGGAGGTTGCGGGCATGGCTTGCCGAGAGCCTCGGCGTTTCCCTCGCCGCCCAACTGGCGACGCTGCCGATCGTCGTCCTGACCTTTGGTCGGCTGTCACTCGTTTCGCCGGTCGTGAACCTTGGCGTCGTGCCCCTGGTGGCCCCGGCGATGGGGGCCGGTGTCGTGGCCATGGCCGGGGGTCTGTTGGCGATGGCCGGGCTGCCGACGGCGCTGGCAACGGTCGCGGGCCTGCCCGCATGGGTGCTCTTCTCATTGATGGTCGGCCTCGTGCGAGCGGGTGCGGGGCTGCCCTTCGCAAGCATCGCGCTGGCTGATCCCTGGAACGCCGTGGTCGCCCTGATGGCCGCGTCGGCGATCTTGGGTGCGACGGTCCTGACGCGACGTCGCGGGGGGCTTGCGAATCCAACTCGAGCCCAACACCGCGCCGCGACAGCGACCCCGAGTCCCGGAAACGGCGGCGGGGCGCGCCGCGCGAAGGCGAAACCACCGTCGTGGTGGCATACGCGCGGCGGTCGGCTCGTGTCCGGAGCTCTGGCCACAGCCATGGTCACCCTCGCGATTGCCGTCGTCCATCGGCCGGACGGCGTTCCGCGGATCGTCGTGCTCGACGTCGGCCAGGGTGACGCGATTCTGGTCGAAGGCGGGCAGGGCGCCCGTCTCCTGATCGACGGCGGGCCGGATCCCGGCCGGCTCCTGGCGGCCCTCGACGAGCACCTCCCGCCGTGGGATCGGCGCGTCGATGTCGTGATCCTGTCTCATCCGCACGAGGACCACGCAGCGGGTCTCGCGGCGCTCCTCGATCGGTATGCTGTCGGGCAGGTATTCGAGCCCGGGATGTTCGGCCCAGGGCCCGGATATGCCGCCCTCAATGCCGAGCTGATCAACCTGGGGATCCGTCGGGGCGTTCTCTCGACGGGGGACCTCCTGCGCATCGACGAGTTCTCGTTTCGCGTCCTGTGGCCGGATCCCGGCGCGGTCCCGGAACGTCCGTCCGACGGCGGCACGGGGATCAACAATGTGTCGATCGTGCTGCTGGGCGACGTGGATGGGCATCGCATTCTGCTGGCCGGTGATATCGAGGAGCAGATCGATCCGCTCCTCCTCGCCCGTGGCCTGCCCACCGTCGACGTCCTCAAGGTGGCACATCATGGTTCGCGGACATCGTCGACCGACGCGTTCCTGGCCGCCGTCCGCCCATCGATCGCCGTCATCTCGGCCGGTCGTGGGAATCCGTACGGCCACCCGGCCCCGGCGACGGTGGCCCGACTCACGGACGCTGGAGCGCAGGTGCTGCGGACCGACCAGGACGGGACCGTTACCGTGGATCTTGGAGTGGGGCACATCCGCGTGCGAAACACGGGCGCACGGGCCGCTGTCGGCGGCGGCGGCGGCCCGGCCACAACCGGCGGCGGCGGCCCGGCCACAACCGGCGGCGCCGCTCTCACGCCGACCATCGCTGTTACGGGGATCTCGGGCGCCGCCAACGGACCAATTGGCCAGACCGGAATCCCGTTCCTGTGCTCGATCCCCATACCGGGGCTCCTGATCGGCCCGGTCGTGACCTCGGACTCGGCCACCCGGCGCGCCGAGCCCCCAACCCGGCCCCCGAGCGACGGAGGCACCACGGCCATCGAGCGAGGTGCACGAGCGTGGTCATCCGACCATCGGTGGCCCCTCCGGTACGATGCTGTCCATGATCTCCAGTCGCCAAGCGAGCGCCCACGAACCGCGATCTTCCGTCCGGCCGACTGGCCAGATCCGCGACGTGCCGCGCGTCGAGGTTGGCGCCGGACGACCCACCGACCCTGCCGA
>JAYWFP010000103.1:0-5218 GCA_043778745.1 Chloroflexota bacterium | reverse complement strand
GGATCATGGAACGACCTCTTTCGGGGAGCGACTGGCAACCGTCGCCGCATGGACTTCGACCAGGTGAAGCAGAAGCCGGTCCAGGAGCGCGACCGCCTGCTCGAACAGGGATGCGAGCTGGTTCGCATCGAGCGCTCGCCGTCGCCCGAGTGACGCGATCTCTGTCAGGAACGGCTGTCGCGCCCGGATGTAGACCGCCACCACCTCGGAGCCACTCGCACCGGCTTCGGCCAGTCGCCGAGCGGTTCCTGCGATCAGGCCGAGCGCCTCCGTCTCCCACCGCCCACGGTCCGTGGGGCCGGTCGCGTCGAGGTATGCGAGCAGCACCGCCACGAGGCGGCGGCCCTCCGTGCGAAATTCCGCCCGAGCCTCGCCCTCGATTCGATCGATCGACGGAGGGGCGTCATCAGCACGATAGGACCGTCCGTAGGCCCGGTTCACCCGATCCGAGGTGGCCCCGAGCACCGACAGCGAACGACGGGCGGGACGTCGATTGGCCGCCACTCGCGCCAGGTCTGCGTGGGAGAACCGTCGATGGCCACCGGGCGTCGCATAGGCCCGGACGCGGCCCTCGTCGGCCCAGCGACGAAGCGTGTCGGGGTCAACGCCGAGGATCCGGCTCGCCGGTCCGAGGGACAGCCAATCGCCCGGGGCACTGACGGGGAGTTGCGCCGCACGGGCCATGCCGAGACGACCTCCGGACCAACGGTGAGCGACGAGCGCAGTGGGCGCTAGCGAGCCAAACCCGGGTAAATCTCGGTATCGAGGTTGGTCCGGGAACCGGGGGAGGATACGAACGGCCCGACAGCCTGTCAACCAGCGATTTTCAGCCTTCGTCGGATGGGTCGCCGAGCGGTCGGATCAGGCCTGGACAAACTCGTGATCGTCGCGGTGGTTGCCATCGCACAGGCCCCATCGGACTTCGTTGCCGGGAATGGAGATCGGGCGCATGATCTCGCGCACCTCGCCTCGCCGGCAGAACAGCCAGCGGCGCGCCCGCATCCAGCTCCGGACGTGGGCCGGGTCACGGTGGAACTGGAATGGCCCGGGATTGAGGACCGGGCGGCCCGCCCAGGACACGGGCGTCTCCGTTGCCACGGCGTCGAGCACGTTGATCCGCCAGGGGGTTCCCTCGATCACCTCGAGACAGTCATCGCAGCGCAGGGCGACGTTGTCCGAGACGACCGTCGGGATCCGGATGCCCATGATCTCCATCGGCCCGATGGTAGCAGGAGGCGCCCACTGGTCGGTGCGCTGCTGCACCGAGAGGCCGAATCGCATGGGATCCGGCCGCGCGCAGCGTGTATCCTGCCGGTCGGTCTTTGGATCCGGGGCGGAAGGATTGGAAGCGTTGACTGCTCGTTTGAAGGTTCGCCCGGTGTTCTTCGTCGCGGCGATGATGTCGATCTTGATTGTCGCTCCCGCGCGGGCCGACACGACCGGTGGGCCGGCTGACTTCGATGGTGCCTACGCGAACGATATAGGCGGCACGGTCTTTGTGGAGGTCTTCCGCGACAACCTCAACGGCGGCGCTCTGTCGCTCTTCGTGTACCTCACCACCTCGACGCCGATCACTTGTTTGGATTCGACGACCGGCACCCTGGCGACCGAATTCGCCGGCAGCAGCCAACCCGCAAGCGCGACCTTTGGCAGCCACCTGTCGTCGGCCTCGGCGTCGGGCCTCGTCACGGGGACGCTCACAACGACGGACTCCTGCGCCGGGACGAGCATCGACACGTCCGCGTCCCATTCTGCGAGCCTGATCTTGGCAGGGTCGAAGCCCATCACCTCGACAACGACGAGAACGAAGACGGTCAACTCAGACGGAACGACGACGGTCCTCACCTCGAAATTCAGCCAGACCGTTGCGACCGGAGACTTCAGCGTCGATGGGACAGTAATGACGGCGACGGGCGCGGCGATCTTTCACGGACTGGCGACCGAGCGGACCCACTGAGTTCGGCCGTCAGGGGACTTGATCGACGCCAAGGGCCTCGCCCAACGAAAGGCGACCCGGCCGCCCTCGCAAACCTGCCCGTGGGTGATCGGATCACGACACTCGATGCAAACCGGGCCCGCGTCCTCGCGCTGCCCTAACGAGCTCAAACTTCGAACGCGTTCCAACTAGGCGGGTGGGTCGGCGGTCCACCGAAGGATGTCACCCGGCTGGCAATCGAGCACCCGGCAGATCGCGTCCAGGGTGGTGAACCGGATCGCTCGAGCGCGCCCGTTCTTCAAGACGGCGACATTCGCCGGGGTGATGCCGACGGCGTCAGCAAAGTTGCCCACGGACATCTTGCGTCGGGCGAGCATGACGTCGATGTCGACGACGAGGGCCATCAGATCACCTCGTCGAGCTCGGTGCGGTCGGCAATCGCCGACTCGAGCAGGCCGCGCATGACGACCATGAGGAGCATGAACGCCAGCCCACCGGCGATGCAGGCGGCCAGTAAGTAGATCATTGGTCCGCCGCCGCCGGGAACGAAGCCGAGCATGTGGATCATCACGCCTGCGCTGAGGACCGTGGCGACCGCCGCGCAGGCCGTGATGACGCCGACCAGGCGCAGGGCGCGGCGGGTGAAGATGACCCGGCCGTTGACCATGGACAGCAGCCGCCAGACGACGACCAGCGCCACCTGACCACAGCCGATGAAGAGGATGCCGGCCACCGAGTACGGAACGACGAGGTACGCGACCTCGGGGAAGATCCTCCCTTCCTCGGACGCCAACACGGGCAGGAGGACCTGTACGAGCACGGTTCCGAACAGGAGGACGACAAGAACGACGCGGAGAAGCCGAATGGCGAGCGTGTTCATCTATCGAGTGTCGACTGCTTTCGATCGACTGTCAATAGGTTACCCGGCATCCGGCGGGTTCAAGACAAGTCCCCGCGGTCGATCCACTACGTCCACCGCATCCTCAAGGAAGAGAGCGGGCTCGACATCGCGTCCCGCCCGGTCGTCGTATGTGGTACCCCCAAGGGGATTCAAGCACCCGCCCGCTGTCGGATGACTCGCTCGCATGGAACGACAATCATCGCTGCCGAGACCCTCGGCCGGCGCTGCTTCGGGATGGAGATCGACCCTCGCTATGTCCAGCTCACGATCGACCGTTGGCAGGGCCTCACAAACGGGACGGCGGTCCGGGTCGATGGCTGAGCCAATCGTGGACAGATCGCCCGACACGGTCGCCCGGCGGTTCTCACCCGGCTTGATTGTGGCGAGCCGCCCGCCTCCTCGCTTGCACCATCGCACGACAGCGACGGCTGGTCGACCCTGACGTACTGATGGTGCAGGAGGCGACGCTCGTCGTCGGCGCGCCGTAATCGTTTGCGCACAACCGTACCGACTTCCCCAATCTCGCCCCGGGGTTACAGGTGAACTTCTATGTCGATGCGCGCATCGACCCGTGGAGCGAGCCCGTTCCGGGCGTTTCGGAACGAGCTCCGCGAGCGGACCGAACGTCCCGTCGAGCTCGGCGCCGAGCGGCTTGTTCGAATGACGTCGATCGGTGTGCGGTGGAACCGCACGGAGGGGGCGCATGTCCGCCGCACACGGCCCGGCCGAGGCGATTGGCCAGGTGACCCACTACTTCAGGCATCGCTCGGTTGGGGTAATCACTGAGCCTTGACTTCGCTCGGAAGCTCAGCGATCCGGCTACGGAAGGAGGTCGGGAACCGCTTTGCCACTCCAGTCTTGAAGATATACGAACCCAGTACCGTCTCGCGTCGCCTCAGCGACCACGAGCCATCGTGTCTGATCGACCTCCGGAATGAGGTTGCCGCTCTCGTCAAACGCGTTTGGGCAGCACTGCCAGAAGCCGTCGTAGACGATGATCCACACCTCGGCCGTCTCAGCCGGCTCCGACACCTGCCGTATCGGGTGCATCGATGTCTTCACGGCCCCGAGCGTCGTCAGCCAGATTCGGGCTCCCTCCACCCGGGCTCTCGCCTGGTTCCCGATCCGGAACACTGTGCCGCAGGAGATGGCAGTTGTAGGCCAATCACCGCCTGCGCATGAGGAGGCTGGCGCGTGGGCAAGGTCACTCCCCGTATCCGGGACTGGAGCCCGGGCGAGCAGCGCGACCGCGCCGAGAACCAGAACCACAGCGAGTAGGCCGCCGAGCGGTACGCGTGGAGCGGAGTGCGCTCGGGCGCGCTGTGAGGTCTCGCCGTAATCTGCGGTGATTTCACGCACCCCCGCGTCGGCATAGGCCAGGAGCCTCCGCCGGATATAGGTTTCGTTGATGTCGATCTCGTCAGTCATCGCTCAGTTCCCTTCGCATGCGCTCGTGGAGCCGGCTGAGCCGCATACGTATCGCCGCCGGCGAGCTACGGAGCAGCGCACCGATCTCAATCGACGAGAGCCCGCCAACGTGCCGGAGCGCGAGCAGGCGACGGTCGTCGTTCGAGAGTGACCTCAGGGCCGTATCAAGGTCCAAGTCCCTTGGCTTTGCGTCTACTGAGGCCTCTGATGGACGATATGGCAGCAGCCGACGCACGCGTTCATGGCGCACGTGCTGGCGCGCCTCGTTGGCAGCGATGGCGAGGATCCACGCCCGAAGGCGAGTCGGATCGCGAAGCGCCTTCAGACGCAGCCACACTTGGGCCCAGGTCGATTGCGCGGCGACCTCGGCTGCGTCGCTCGAACCACCGACAAGGAAACATATGCGGACGACGTCCTTGTGATGAGCCGTAACGATCCACGCGAAAGCGTCCTCGTCACCGTCCCGCGCGAGCGTGACCTGTGCGACAGTTTCCTCTAGGCCCACCGCGTCCATACTCCTTAAGAGTCCATACTCCTTAAGATGCGCCAGCGCCCCGGAGTGCAACAGTGCCACGACCAGATTCGGCATAGCCGTATGGCGAGGCAGAAGCAAGTCGTCCGGCGAGCGAGACGGGGAGCCTGAGGTTGCTCGATTCAGAGCCAAGCCAGAGCGGGCGTGGCCGAGGACACGGCCGTCGCGACCTCGCCTTACCCGCCGCGATCGCGGTGGCGTCACCCGAGCGGCGGGAGGAGCTGTGTCGAATCGTGGCCGTACGGGTCGTTGTGCGGCACCGCCAGGTGGAAACGATCGCGTGGGCGCCGCCCGCCCGGCCCTTCTTCGAAAGGCAGTGGGAGTACCCCCAAGGGGATTCGAACCCCTGATCTCCACCTTGAAAGGGTGGCGTCCTAGGCCTCTAGACGATGGGGGCCGGGAGCCGGGCGAGTTTAGCAGA
>JAYWFP010000102.1:0-5221 GCA_043778745.1 Chloroflexota bacterium | reverse complement strand
GGTTGATCGCCGGGACCGCCGCCAGAACGGCGAGGCCCGACAGCCAGAGGACCGGCAAGGCCAGGGCTGCGCCGGCAGGCACGGTCCACGCACGGTCCGTTCGGGCGCCCCACGCAACGAGGAGCGCGGCGAGGGGCAACCGGACAAACAGCGGAATCCCGATGTAGACCTGCTGCACCGGCCCGCTCGCGACCGGGAGCAGCCCGTCGACGATCCACTCTCGCCACAGCCGCCCGTCGATGATCAGGGACACGAGGACCAATGCCGCCGTCGCACCGATTGCAACGGCCAGATGGCGCCATTCCCGGCGCACCACGAACCAGATAAGCCCGACGCCCGGGGTCACCTTGGTAACGAGCACAAACGCCCACGCAGCGGGATACCGCATGCCGATCACGATGGCCGCCGCAAGGAGCAGGTGGATATTGCCGTGGTACAGCTCGATGGCAACCGGTGGAAAGGCGAGGATCATCAACGTCCTGCGCCATCCGAGCCAGACCGCGGTTGCGACCAGGGCCGCCGACCACAACCACCAGAAGGTCGGCCACGGGAGCAGCGCGGCCGGAGCGAAGAGTCGAGCCGCTATGGGGGTATACGGGAATGCTCCGAGTTGCCCGGCCACCAGGCGGTATGGGTGGTCGAGGTTCACGGACCAATAGGCGAAGGCATCGAATCCCACCGTCCCGGCAGCCGGGGCGACCACCACGAACAGGTAGATGGTGAACAGCAGCCCCGCGATAGTCAGGCCGTCGCGAACCGCCCGACCGGCGGTCACGCAGCATCCTCCACGATCACGGGTGCTTCTCGAGTCGCATGGCGGGATAGTACGGCCGTGCCCCGAGGGCACGGCCGAGCACGGGTCGCTTGGCGCCAGAGCGTCCGTATCTGGCGTGCCGTGCACAGCCGCTCGTGCCCAGCGGGGCGTGCCCAGCGGGGCGTGCCCAGCCGGCGCGTCCGTGTCTGACATGAAAGCCGATGGTTTTCCGGTGATGCCACTCGGCGCATCAGATCGTGCGCTCGGCAATTGCGCGGCGTGCAGGCGGCAATCCTGGGAGAAGGCCCGAGCAAGGTGGAGTGGAGCGCCGCGCAAGGTGGCGCTGCTGAAATAGGACTATGCCCTGGCAAATCGAGGACCTCGACCCGGAAACGCGCGCCGGCCTGCTGCTGCTCGGCGAGGCCTTCGCGAAGCTCCGGAGCTCGCGAGGGATCAGTCAGCGCGGGCTGGCGAACATGGTCGATCTATCCCAGTCGTCGATCTCACGGTTCGAGGCCGGCATTGCGCCGGGTATGCGCGCCCGTCGTATGGCGCGAATGCTTGCCGTCCTCCGAGCCCAACCCGACAGCCTCGGTCTTCCCGAAGTCAATGTGCGTTTGCCCGCGCGAAGTCCGCTGTCCGAGTGGATTGAACAGATTGCGCGGCGGGATGAGGAGCGCCAAGTCGACTGGTGATGCGCCAAGTGGCATCGTGCGCGGAGCACGGGGTGCCAAAGGGAGGACGTGTCCCAAACGAAAAGGTCGTGTCCCGCAGCCACTGGTGATGCGCCGAGTGGCATCACGCGCTGAGGACACGCTCGCCCCCCAACGTGACGCCGAGCCGGGCTGCTACGCTCCCAGCCGTGCGGACCCCTGTCGCGCTGTTCGTGCTTGCCCTGCTGGTCCGCCTTGCGCTGATCGCGGTTTATCCGGACGCCGCCTACCCGGATTCGTACTACTACGCGGACGTCGCGCGGGCCATCGCCGCCGGCCACGGCCTGAGCGTGGACTTCGTCTGGATCTTCGCGGAGGTGGGCAACCGGATCCCCGATGTCCCAGTGCTCCCGATTCCATCGAACGCGCACTGGCTGCCGCTGGCCAGCCTCGTCCAGGTGCCGTTCATCACGGTCCTCGGACCGACCCCGCTGGCATCGGCGCTGCCCCTGGTACTGATCGGATCCCTCGCGGCACCGCTGACCTGGGCGATCGCCCGCGACGCACGGGCCGACCCGCTCGTCGCGGTCACTGCCGGTGTTCTGTCGGCCGTGCCCGCGGCAGCCACCGTCTTCATGGCCCAGCCCGAGAACTTCGCGATCATGCATACCCTCGTCGCAGCGACGATCTGGATGACCGCGCGAGGTCTGAAGGGAGACAACCGGGCCTACGCCTTCGCGGGTCTGCTGGCCGGCCTCGCTTCGCTCGGCCGGAACGACGGGGTCTTCCTCGGCGCCGCGGTCGGGCTGGTCTGGTTCTGGGATCGCTGGCGATGGATGCGCAGCCGACGTGGCAGCGGCAGCTGGGTCCACGTGGAGGACCGTCGCCCGATCGCGTTCTGGGCCGCGGTCGGCTGCCTCGGCCTCTTCCTGCTGGTGATGGGGCCATGGTGGGCTCGCCAGCTGTCGGTCTTCGGCTCCATCTCGCCGACCAGCTCCAACGGGGCAGCGCTCTGGATTCGGACCATCCACGAGTGGAATTCGATCACCGCCCATCCCAGCCTCGGACAATTCCTGGATCAGGGCTGGGGCGCCATCATCGCCAGCCGCCTGGGCGGCCTCGGGTCGGCGATCGGCAACTTCGCGGTGGTTATCGGATCCGTGATCCTGATTCCGTTCATCCTGGTCGGCGCTATCGGTCGCGCTCGTTCCCGGGACTTCGGGCCGTGGTTCCTGTACACGGGCGTCGTCTTCATGACCGCCACCCTCCTGTACCCGCTCCATGTTCCGGGCGGCGCGTTCATCCACTCGGCCATCGGTCTTGCGCCGCACGCCGTGATCCTGGCGATGGAGGGCATCCTGCTGCTCGTCCGCTGGGTCGCATCGAGACGCCGAACGTGGGACGAGCAGTCGGCCGGAACGGTCATGACGTGGGGCGTGGTAGGCATGGTCATCATCACGGCCGTCGTCTTCGCCAGGCCCGTGATCACTCGCTGGGACGCGACCCGTCAGCCGCGCATCCAGCTGGCCGCCGAGCTCGATCGGCTGGGCGTGCCGATTACGGACCGCCTCATGACCATCGATGCCGCCGGGTTCAAATACTGGACCGGACGCCCCGGTGTGGTGAGCCCGGACGATCCTCTCGAGACGATCGAAGCGGTCGCCCGCGCGTACGACATTCGCTGGCTCGTTATTGAGCGTGATGACGCTGCCGAGGCCCTCGGGCCGGTCCTCAAGGGCGAAATCCACCCCGCATGGATCGGAGCGCCGCTGTTCACGGTCGACGACGGCGACGTCATCCCGCGCCTCCAGCTGTACGCCGTCTGCACCGCGCCGGGCGATACGCGCTGCGGATCCGCCGGATGACCCGGCGCGAGGCCTGGCTTTCCGTCCTCCTGGTCTCGGTCGTGGCCCTCGCGATCCGCGTCTGGGCGGCCAGCGTCATCACCTTCGCGCGGCCCGAGGACACCGCCTACTACGTGGGCGTGGCACGGAACCTGGTCAGCGGTGCGGGCCTGGTCACCAACGCCATCTGGAGCTTCGGTGCGCCCCCGCTCGAGTTCCCGCGACCGGCCTTCGAGGTCTGGCTTCCATTGCCGTCGCTCCTCGCGGCCGTGCCGATGACGTTCCTGGGAACCACCTTCGCGGCGGCCCAGTGGTCCTCGATTTTGGTGGGGACACTCGTGGCGGTGCTGACCTGGCGCCTCGCGGCGGACGTGGCAGAGGAGCGTGGCCTGACGCCGGGTCGCGCCCGCACGCTCGGGCTCGGAGCCGGCCTCACGGCTGCCGTCTTCCTGCCCCTCGTCTTTCACTCGGTGCTGCCCGATTCGACGATCCCATTCGCGGCCCTCGTCCTGTTCGTGTGCCTGCTCGCGGGACGAATAGCGCGTGATCCCCAGGGCATGCAGCTCACCGATCGGCGGCTGCTGGGCCTAGGGGTGGCGCTGGGCCTGGCGGCGCTCACGCGCAACGAGGCGGTCTGGCTGGCCCTCGGTTGGACGTTTATGGCCTGGGGGATCAGTGGCGGGATCGGGGCCGGCGTACGGCTCGGGGCCGGCGTACGCCTCGGGCCGCGGGAACGGCTCAGGCCCTGGCTGCGCCTCGTGGCGGGAGCGGCGATCCCCGCGATCGCGATCTTCATGCCATGGGCAATCCGCGACTGGATCGTGTTCGGCAATCCGTTGCCCGGGCAGGCCCTGACCAACGCGCTGTCACTCACCGGGGGGGACATCTTCGCGTGGGCTGATCGTCCGACCCTCGATCGATATCTCGCCGCGGGACTCCCGACACTCCTGGCCTTTCGCTGGGAGGGATTCGTTCACAACCTGGTGAGCGTTCTGCTGCTCACCGGCCTGCCGATCACGGCAATCGGCCTGGTGGCCCTGCCCTGGACCGGGCGCGGCTCATCGCTCCGTCTGCTGGCGATCTTCTCGATCCTCACATTCGTAACGACAACCCTGCTGTTCCCGGTGGCCACGACCTGGGGCACGTTCCTCCACGCGTCGGCGGCCGTGCTGGTCCTCCTGGTCGTGGCCGCGCTCGCGGCCCTCGACAACCTCATCGCGATGATCGGCGCCCGTCGCGGATGGACCAGGCCCGTTGCCTGGTGCGGGCCGTTCCTCACGGTCGCCGCCGGGGTCCTGTTCACGATGGTCCTGATTCCATCGTTCGGACGCGGAGGCGACCGGGTCCGGGACCAGTACGCCGCGCTCCCCGCAGCCCTCGCCGCCGCCGGCCTACCGATTGGGCCTGATCTCGGACCGGTGATCGCCCGTTCGCCGATCTGGCTGGCCGAGGAAACGGGTGTGAAGACCCTGGCCTTGCCGGACGAGACACCGGCAGATGTTCTCAGTCTCGCTCGCGCCTTCCCCGGTACAACCGTCGTGATCAGCGGCACGAACGACGGCGAGCGCTGGCCGTCCGTCGCGCTGACGGACCCGGTCGGCATCCAGTGCTTCGAGCCCGTGCCGCTCATCGACCCACAGGGTCGGGGCATCTTCGACGACATCCGGGTGTTCCGAATCACCTGCCCGTGATCGATGTCGCCGAACCGGCCCGGCGACGGGCATCGGCGCCCGTATACTCGCGACGCATGACAGGCAATGCGCGGCCGAACCCCATCACATCCGCCGACGTACAGCAGCGAATTCTCGAGGCCCAGGAAGCGGAGCGGTCCCGTCTGGCCCGCGAGATCCACGATGGACCGGCCCAGGCCTTGTCCAACGCGATCCTCCAGATCGAGGTCGTCGAGCGCCTGATGGCCCGCGATCCCGCGCTGGCCGGCGCAGAACTGCGACTGCTGCGCGACGTCCTCC
>JAYWFP010000101.1:0-12324 GCA_043778745.1 Chloroflexota bacterium | reverse complement strand
CTACCGCCCGACAACTACCTCGAGGAAGGCGCAGATCTCCCGCGATCGGCACGGCCGATGGGCGCGATCGTGGGCACGAAGAGGAACATCTTGTTCATCTTTTGCCGCCCTCCGTACAGGTGGTTTCGGCGCGGAACCCGCGTCGGTCGCGGAGTGTAGGCGTCTGCCACCGGCCATGTCAACTGCCAGCCACTGTTCTGTTGATGGGCTGAGATTCTGTCACCCCTGATCTGTCACTTCGGGCCACTGTTCCGGGTTCGGCGCCCCTGACAACGGGCTCGCTGGCCGTCGACCAGTCGCTGTAGCTGCCGGGGTAGAGGATCGGGCTCGCGAGGCCGGCGATGCGCATGGCAAGAGCGTTGTGACAGGCCGACACACCGCTCCCGCAGGAAGTGACCACCGGTCCCGAAGACTCGGTGACGTCAGTGAGACCGTTCGCTCCGGCCCTGAGGCGAAGTTGTCGGAAGCGGTCCGCGAGTTGTGGTGGCTGGAGAAATCGACCGTCCGTGCCGAGGTTTCCCTCGACCGGCGCGTTCAGCGCCGTCGGAATGTGCCCGGGCGTCGGATCAATGGGTTCGATCTCACCCCGATATCGGGGGCCCGCCCGCGCATCGAGGAGGAGGACCTTGCCGAGCTGCCCGCGCAGCGCGGCTCGATCGATGACCCGGCCCCATGTGGAGCGCAGCCGAAGTGTCGAGGAGGGCCGCCGGCTGTTCTCGGTGGAGAGCGCCCCGCGTGCGGCAATCCACGCCTGGATGCCCCCATCGAGGACGGCCGCGCCGCCGGTGCCGCCGGCTCCGAAGCCCAGATCGTCGAGCATCCACCAGAGTCGCGCGGCCACCCAGCCGCCGACGTCGTCATAGATGACCACGAGGTCATCGTCCCCGACACCGTGGCCGCCCATGGTGGTTGCGAAGTCAGTCGGATCGGGGAGAGGGTGCCGTCCGGGACCCGAGGCGGCCACGAGATCCGTATCGAGATCAACGTGACTCGCGCCCGGAATATGCCCGTCATCGAAGGCCGCACGCCCGGTGCCCCGCGGCTGGCCGAGGTACCAGCGAACATCCACCACGCGAAGATCGGCGCGACCGGCGGCGATCCAATCGGCCAGTTCGGCAGCCGCGACCAGGGGCGTGTGCATGGTCGGAGTATGCAGCGGCCGGCGGCGTGACCCTCTGCTATTCTTCGGCCGGCACGTGGCCCTCGGGCCCGGCACGGCGGTCGCCTCGGCGGCTCCATTCGCTCCGGCGTAGCTCAGTGGTAGAGCGGGCGACTGTTAATCGCTTGGTCGTAAGTTCGAATCTTACCGCCGGAGCCAATCTCCTACTGAATCCGACCGGTTAACACTGCGCGGCGGACGTCGATTCGCTCGAACAGGTCGCGGACCCAAGCCACGCGGGTGTCGAGCGGGCGTGCTCCAAGATCCCGGTCATCTCATCGATGGTCTGTCGGACGAGCTTGGGTGTGACCCGCAGCTGTCGTTCGGTGACCTCGGTCATGCCGAGGGAGATTGTCGCTTGGCGCAGCTCTACCGCAACCGCCTCGATCTCAAACGTGATCCGCTCGGCGGAATTGGGCCCCGCGGAGCGCGGGGCGCGACGTAGGTTGGCATCCTGCTGCTCAAACCGGCGGACGCAAGAGCGCCCTCGCTCGAGCTCCGGTGCGCGCCGCTCCGACCACATCCGGATGTCCTCGTCAAGATCGTGTCTCCGGCGCTTGACGATAATCCGACTGCGTTCCGGAGCCAGGATGGCGGCGCAATTGGGGCAGTAGCGCTGGACCGGCGAACGACGGCCTTATGACCGAACGGCATCGACGACATTCCACGTCGCCTCTTCCAGCCAAGCTCGTGAGCGGCACGGCCGCGGTACCTCGAGCACTGACATGAGGTACCCACGTCTATTCATTAATCGGGCGGGTCCGGCCCGCGCTCAGGACCCTGAGACCAATTCGTTAACTGGCGATTGCGTGCCGGCGACCCGCGGTATTCGGGGCAGTGGCCCGTGGCGCAACCACGCACGTGATGGTACGAAGGTACCGGACCATCTAGTCCGGTCGTTCGGTAGCGAACTACGCCGTGTGCACTGTCTCATGTAGGAACGTCCCCGCCACCCCTCGACATCATGTCTCTTGGCGCCGACGGACCCTGAATGGAGAGCCCGCTCATGAAACGAGTCCTCGCGGCCATCCTTGCCGGTCTCATGACCTTTGGCGCCGTATTTGGTCTGGCGGCAAGCCTGAACCTCACGTCCGATAGCCTCGGCGCCGGCAACGCGGTGGTTGCCGCCTGCCAGGCCGGGACCTTGAACGCGACCTACACCTCGACGTACTCCGCTTCCGCGCCCGGCTACACCGTCGGCACCGTCACCGTCACGGGGCTGGCTGCCACCTGCTACAGCAAGCCATACAAGATCACCCTGTCCGGCGCGGGCAATGCCTCGCTCGGTGAGGCGACGGGCACGACCCCAGCGGTCGGTACGACCATCGTGGCGACCTTCGCGCCGGCGGTTGCCGGCACGTCGGTCACCGGCGTCAGCGTCGTCATCAGCGGGTAGCGGACCCTCGTCCGCGTCGGCGGCCGAGTGGCCGCCGACGCCAGGCATGGCATCCTGCGGACCGATGAGATGTGGCGGCGACTCATGGAACTCGTTCTCCTGGGCGCGGCAACTGCCGTCGTCGGCGCCGCGGCATCGCTCGCCTTCTCGTCGGACTCCTTGGGCGCCGCAAAGTCGGCCACGCCACGGTGCACCGCCGCCGGGCTCACCGTGTTCCAGAACCTGTCGGCCGGCACGGTCGTCAGCGTCACGGTCGGCGGCCTCCCGGCTAGCTGCGGCGGGGCAACGCTGCAAGCGACCGTCAACAACGGCGGCACGAGCGGCAGCGGGTCAGCCGTGGTACCGGCTGGGGGTGGCTCGCTGACGGTGACCCTGGGCAGCGCTCCCCTCGTCACCGCGGCTGAGCAGACCGATCTGGTCCTGATCGGGCCGTGATCGGCCGGCGGTGGGTGGGTGCGGCGGTCGCCCTGGGCCTTCTGGCCGGGATGAGTCTGTCTCTGGGCGCGGCCGCGAGCCTGAGCCTGACGTCGCAGGCCCTCACGCCATACCGTGCGTGCACGATTACCGCCACCCCGGCGACCACGGCCAGTGTCGTTGACGCCACGGTGCGTCAGGGGTCGGCCACGAGCAACTTCGGGACGGCGACGACGAGCACGGTGGCCTCCGGGAGCGGCATCAATCGGCGTCTCTACATCAAGTTCGACCTGACGCAGTGCAGCCCGGCCATCCCTACGTCGGCGCTCATCCGGCTCGCGACCCTGCGCCTCTACCTGACCGCGCTGCCGGCCGTGTGCCGGACATTGGACCTCTTCCCGGTGACGGCGGCCTGGACCGAGACCGCCATCACCTGGAACAACCAGCCGTTCGGGACGGCGCTCAACAATCCGGCATCAGGCTCACGGACCACCTCGTTCGACGTGGGCACCCCGGTGGGCTGCCAGAACCCGGCGACCGGCTACGTCAGCGGCGCCACCGTGACGAGTGACGTGGCGAGCTTCGTCTCGGGCGGGAGCACCAACCTTGGCTGGATGATCCGTGACGACGCGGAGGGCTCGGCGACGGCCTACACGGCCACCTTCTCGGCCAAGGAGCTCGGAACCGTTGCGCAGGCGCCACAACTCGTCGTCACCTACGTCACGGTGCCATGAAGCGCAACGCCCGCCGTCTCGTCAGGTTCAGCGCCCTGGCCGCCGTCCTGGCGATCTGGACCGTCGCCCTTCGCCCACAGGCGCTCGGCGGCCCGACGCTGTATATCGTCGTTCGCGGCAGCTCGATGCTGCCGACCTACCAGAACGGCGATCTCGTCATCGCCGAATGGTCCCCCGCCTACGCCGCTGGCGACGTCATCGCCTACCGGGTGCCGTCGGGCGACATCGGCGAGGGCCACATGATCGTCCACCGGATCGTGAGCGGCGACGAGACGGCTGGCTTTGTCGTCCAGGGTGACAACAACAACGCACCCGATCCGTGGTCACCGCGGCGCGGCGACATCGCGGGCAAGGCCTTGCTGGGCGTGCCGGGCCTGGGACGCCTCATCGCCTTCATCCACCAGCCAGTCATCGCCGGCGGGCTCGCGGCGGGCATCATGGTCACCCTGATCCTGGCCCGTCCTTCCCCAAAGCCCGCGTCGACGCCCAGTTCGTCGGAGGCGCGACGCCGACGGGGCAAGCCCAGGATGTACGACGTGGTCGATGGATCGATGATCGGTTTCCGCGATCGTTCGCGCAGGGCTCGCCGTCCTACACGGGCGCAATGATCTCGCGATCGTGCACGATCTGGGGTTGGGAGCAACTGCGCTCTCGCTGTTGGGCGCCGCCATGCTGCTAGACGTCGCGGCTGGAGCGAGGGTTGCCTCGAGGTCGTCCGCTCGATCGATCCCGATCGTCGTGACCGTAGGGTCGGGCATGATCGGACTGTTCCTGGTGAAGACCATGATCGGGTTGTGAGTGCCCGCGAATCGAGGTCGGCTGGCTACGACCCTTGATCACTCATCGAACGCCGGCGGCGTGTCGCTCGTCGCTTCTTGTCGTCGTACATCGCCGCGTCGGCGCGGTCGATCGTGGTGCTGAGCGGTTCTTCATGGGCTGAGGTGGCGGCTCCCAGGGACAGGGCAAGCGCGGGCAATCCTTGGCGCTGAGCCCGGCGGGCCTTCGCGCGGACGCGAGCCACAAAGCGTGCGGCCCCGGCCTCGTCCGTCTCCGGGAGCATGATCAGGAACTCGTCACCTCCAACCCGCGCGACCCGATCCGAGGTCCGAGCCTCGTCGCGGAGCAGGCGAGCGGTTGCTCGAATGATCTCGTCCCCCGCGGCGTGGCCATCCCGGTCGTTCGTGGCCTTCAGGTTGTCGAGGTCCGCGCTCACAATCGAGACCGGGCTCGGGTGGCGCAATCGGCGTGCCTGCTCGATGGCGACGGTATCGTCCCAGGCCGTCCGATTCTCGATCCCCGTCAGCGGATCCAGGCGTGCCTCGCGGGCGAATCTGTCCCGCTCGGCAGTCAGTTCCTCCCGTGAGATCGCCTGAATGAGGAGTGACTCGGCAGCCTGTGCGAGCGCGTGTCCGATCCGTTGACACAGATTCGTGAAACCGCGGGACCGGTCCGCGGCATGGGCGACCACAAGAACGCCGAACGGGTTCGGTGACCCGATCGGGATCGCGAAGCGAGCCACCAGGCCATGGTCTCGCCCGAGGGCGTCGTTCCCGCCGGCTTCGAGCTCCTGCTCGAGAACCGAGCCGACTCCGGTCCGTTCGAACAGGTTGATCAGCGAATCGCGGATGACGTCGGGCTCGAGCCGGGTCGGCCAGTCGAGCGTCACCACCTCGGCGATGATCGCCCCTTCATGACGAACGAGGATCGCTCCGACCTCGCACGACAGGGGCGCAGCGGCAGATCGTGCGATATGACGAGCCGTATCGACCACGGTCTCGGGTCGATAGTCCATGAGCTCGCGAATCGCGTGAACGACCTCGAGTTCGTCGGCCAGGAGCTTGGCTGGCGAAATCTGCCCAAGGTTCGCCACTTGCCCCGCCGCAACCGGGAGAAGCATGGCGTCCGCAGTTCGAATCGGCTCCGGGCCCCCGAACACGACGAGGTGGTCGCCGCTGACCGGAATGAGCACCGCGTAGCGTGCCCAGTACGGCCCGATGATCCGGACCGGCTCCGCATCCCCGCCAACCCGAGCTGCCTGGCCGGACTGATGGACACGCGCTGCCAGCACCTCGCCAGCGAAGGGAAGGTCCACGATCCCACCCCATCCCGCCCCTCGTCCGCTTCCGCCAACCAGGCTGAAGCCTTCTGGCGACACGCGGAAGATCAGCGTGTCCTGCGCGACGTTCGGGCCCCCGCCTTGGTAGAGCAAGGGTGTGGTCATTGCGCCGTCACCTTACTCCGCATGGATTGACGGAATCGACCCTTCCGGTCTCAGACAGCTCTCATGCTGCGCCGGCACGATGGATCCATGAGCGCCACCGTTCTGCGCAGCCCATCGCCAGCTTCCACGGCAACCCGGCGTACCGTTCCGCTCCCCCGCGTGTGGTCCATCACCGGGCGTGACATCGTCGTCCTGCTGATCGCGAATGGTATCTTTGTCATCGCGATGTGGGTCCGTCACGGGGGCCTGGGGCAGCTCACAACGCCCGGCGGGACCTGGATTGCCATCGGCCAGGTGACCGGCCTGCTCGGCGCGTACACGGCACTTCTGCAACTGATCCTCATGTCGCGGATGCCATGGCTCGATCAGGCCTTCGGCATGGATCGTCTCGCGGCCGCGCATCGGTGGATCGGCTTCGGGACGGTCTGGCTCATTGCCGCGCACGGCTTCTTCGTCATCTCGGGCTACGCCACGAGCGAGGGCGCGTCATTCCTGGGTGAGACGTGGACGATTCTCACGACGTTCGATTTCGTCGCCCTCGCCACGTTCGGGTTCGGCCTGTTCGTGGTTGTCGGCGTGACCTCGATGCGCGCGGCGAGGCGGGCACTCAACTACGAGATGTGGTTCGCACTTCACCTTCTCGGGTACCTCGCGATCGCATTCGGTTTCCTCCATCAACTTCTGGTCGGCGCGGACTTCATCCACGACCCGCTCGCGAGGGCCTACTGGACCGGCCTGTATGCGATCACGTTCGGGCTGCTCGTCGCCTATCGGGTGATCGGCCCAATTCGATTGAACGCGCGTCATCGGTTCCAGGTTGCGCGCATCGTCGCGGAGGGCGACGGGGTCGTCTCGATCTACATCACGGGTCGTGACCTCGATCAGCTGCCCCTCAGATCCGGCCAGTACTTCGTGTGGCGATTTCTGGACGGCCCACGCTGGTGGAGCGGCCACCCATTCTCTATCTCGTCGGCGCCGAACGGCTCCTGGATTCGAACGACCGTGAAGGCGCTCGGGGACGATACGCGGCGCTACCAGCGCCTCGCCGTCGGGACGCGGGTTCTGCTCGAGGGTCCATACGGCGTCTTGACCGGAGTGCGTCGAACGCGTCGAAGCGTGACGCTCATCGCCGGCGGGATCGGTATCACGCCGCTACGCGCGCTCATCGAGGCACTGCCCGGCAGGCCGGGCGACCTGACGCTCCTGTACCGAGCCCGCCATCGGAAGCACGTCATCTTCCGCACCGAACTCGACGTCCTCGCAGAGCGACGCGGGATCATCGTGCACTACCTCGTCGGAAGGCGGGGGAGCGTCGACCTGCCCGACGACCCGCTTGATTCATTCGGGCTGGCAAGCCTCGTGCCCGACATCGCCGATCACGACGTTTACGTGTGCGGCCCGAACGAGATGATGGATCGGCTGACCGAAACGCTCGGCGATCTTGGCGTGCCGCCTGCCCGCATCCACGTTGAGCGGTTCGCGTACTAATGGGACGGGAGATGCGTCAGCGCATCGTTGCGACCGTCGCCGGGCTTGGCCTGGCCGTGATGCTCCTGGTCAACTTCCGAGCGCCCGAGGACGTCGCCCTCGTGGCAACTGCGCCCGGAACGGCCGGCAAGTCCGACACGACGTCTGATGGCGGCACCGCCAGGTCGGGTTCAGGCGGCGGATCGACCACCGGGCTCGGCTCGACCGGATCTGGCGGCTCGACTGGGACGTCGGGCGTGGTTGGTTCCTCTCGGTCCACCCCGACGGCGTCGACCGGAACGGTCCAGTACACGGGACCCGTGGCAGCGGATCCCTTTGGCGACGTGCAGATCCAGATCACCGTCAGCGGCGGCCGGATCGTGGACGTGGTTGCGCTTGCGCTGCCGGTCGGTGGTCACTCGGGCCGGATCTCGAACTACGTGGCGCCCATCCTTCGGACGCAGGCCCTGGCTGCCCAATTGGCCGCCATCGATGGCGTTTCCGGGGCGACCTACACCAGCCGTGCCTACGCCGCGTCACTCCAGGGCGCCCTGGACCAGGCTGGTCTGTGAGCGTCGGCGTGACCTCGATCGAGCACCTCGTCACCCAACGTCTGGCGACCAGGCTACCTCGGCAGTTCCGGGTCGAACCCGTGATGGGGACGGTCGTGACCCTCGACATTCGACGACCATTCGTCGCCGACGAAGCCATCGAGCGCGCGCTTGGCGTGCTCCACGACGTCGACCGGCGGTTCAGCCTGTACCGTTCCGACAGTGAGCTGTCGCGCTTGGCCGCGGGCTCGGTCAACGAGGCCGATCTGAGCACGGATGTCCGGTGGGCACTTTCGGCCTGTGACGACCTGGCTCGGCAGACAGGCGGGGCGTTCGACGCTCGGGGCCATCGGCCCGATGGGGTCGCCGACCCGAGCGCGCTGGTCAAGGGTTGGGCCGTCGAGGAGGCCGTGCGCGAACTCGAAATCAGCGGGGCCGTCAACCTGCTCATGGTCGCGGGAGGTGATCTCGTGACCCGCGGCGAACCGACGCCGGGCGCGGGATGGCAGATCGGAATCCGTCATCCGAAGGTCGCCGATCAGGTCGCCGCTGTGCTGGAGTTGCGGGATGGCGCGCTGGCCACTTCTGGGCTGTACGAACGTGGGCCACACCTGCGGGACCCGCGGACCGGTCAGGCTGCGGGAGGCTTCCAGAGCTTCAGTGTCGTCGGACCGGACCTGACCTGGGCCGATGCCTATGCCACGGCAGGATTCGTCATGGGGATGGATGGCCTCACCTGGGTCGATGAGCGGCCGGGCTACGGCGCGCTTGCGATCACCAACGCCGATCAGATCGTGTGGACAGCGGTGATTGATCGGCATCGCATCGGTGAGCCCGTCCAACCAGGGCATTGCTCAGAAGAATCTCATCGGTTAGCGCTGTCCTGAGATCAACCGTGATCCCCGGGTACGGCACCACGGCTACCATCGAGGCTCCAGGGCATGCAGTTGTCACGCCGGACCCGTGGACTGGCCGTCACGATCGGAGTCAATCCAGGATGCACATCCTCGTCATCGAAGACGACCCCCGACTCGGCCGGGTGCTGAAGCGCCTGCTCGAGGATGATCGGCACGTCGTCGATGTGGCGACCGACGGTGAAACGGGACTCGAGCTGGCCGAATCCGAGGGGATCGAGGTCGTGATCCTTGATGTGGGCCTGCCGGACTTGAGCGGTATCGAAGTCGCCCGCCGGCTTCGCGCCCAGGGCGTCGACACGGCAATCCTGATGCTGACCGCCCGGGATACGGTCCGCGATCGGGTGGCCGGACTCGATGCGGGAGCCGACGACTACCTCGTGAAGCCATTTGCGTACGAGGAACTCGCCGCGCGACTGCGAGCCCTCAGTCGGCGCGCAGAACCCGGTCCCCGACGCCCGGAATCTCGCCTCGAAGTCGGGCCGATCGCACTCGATGAGGCGAATCGACGCGTTACCATCGATGGCTCGGTCGTCGACCTGAGTCCACGGGAGTTCGCCCTGCTGGAGTGCTTTCTGCGTCACCCGGGCCAGGCCCTTACCCGTGACCAGCTCCTCGATCAGGCGTGGCCCTACAGTGCGGCCGTGACCCCCAACGCCGTCGATGCCTATGTCCATTACCTGCGCACCAAACTCGGCGCCGCCGGATCCCGAGTCGAGACGGTCCGTGGCGTCGGGTACCGGTTGAGCGATGCCTGACGGATCGCCGCTCGAGGTGGTAGATGCCGCCGAGGCCGTGGCAGTGGCAGGCGACGAACGCCTGATCGCGGGCGTCGGCCGGAGCCTGGTCCTGTGGGCCGCCGGGACAACGCTCGTCGTCCTGGTCCTGCTCGGCGTCACCTTGTACGCGGCGGTCAACCAGAGCCTTGCAACCACGGGTGAGCGACAGCTCGACGATCGCGCAGGGGCCATGCGCCACATCATCGAGGGACCGGGCGGACGGCCCGACGGCGATGACGTTCAGGCGGGCCTGCAGTTCGGCGGTGGTACGTCGGGCACGTTCGCGCTCGTGCTCAGCGCCGACGGGCAGCTGATCCTTCCTCGATCCCTCCCGGCGCCGCTCAAGCAGCCGGACGCCGGGTCGCTCGGGGCCGCCGTCGTTTCAGGGCGCGACGTGCGCCTCGGGTCAATCGCGGGGACGCCCGTTCGCGTCCTTACGGCATTGGTGAACAGCAAGATCGGACCCGTCTACCTACAGATCTTCCAGGATCGGACCGCGGAGCAACGGACGCTCAATGTCCTGCTCGCCGTGCTGTTCGGGGGTGGGGTGGTCGTTCTCCTTGTGGCGGCGGGAGTCGGGGCCATCTACTCGCGGCACGCGCTCGTGCCGATCCGCGCCTCCCTCCTGGCCCAGCGAAGCGCGCTTCGTCGCCAGCGCGAATTTGCGGCGGACGCAAGCCACGAACTCCGCACGCCCCTGACCGTGGTTCGAGCTTCGCTTGATCTGCTGCGGCGTCATCCGGAGGCGCCGGTCAACCAGGTCGGGGACGCACTCGATGACATCGGCGCCGAGGTCGACAATCTGACCCACCTGGTCGAGGACCTCCTGTTGCTTGCCAGAAGTGACTCGGGGGCGGTTCCACTCGAGCGCCAGCCGATGGACCTCGGCGATGTTGTCGCGGAGGGCTCCTCATCTCTGGTCACGGCGGCAGCCCATCGCGACGTGCGGATCGAAGTTGATCCGGCGCCGGCGATGATCAGCGGGGACCCAGCCCGCATTCGACAGCTCGTTCTCATCCTCGTTGACAATGCAATCCGCCACAGCCTGACCGGCGGCCTGGTCCGGGTGTCCGTCCGTGCCGACGGAGCCAACGGGGTGCTCGTCGTCGAGGATGACGGTCAGGGCATCGCCAAAGACGACCTGCCGCACGTCTTCGAGCGGTTCTGGCGCGGCGCGGGGGCGCCGGAAGGTGGTTCCGGGTTGGGGCTCGCCATCGCAGCGTGGATCGTGAGCGGGCACGCGGGGGTCATCGGCGTCACGAACCGAGAGCCGACCGGCGCACGATTTACGGTCCGGATCCCGTTGCAGCGGTCCGCACCGGCCTGACCGGTCCAGATCCCGCTGGAGTGCTCCGCATTGGTGCGACGGCGTCGCGTACCCTGCGCGGGTGCGTCTTCTCAACGGCTCCCTGACGAACGCTCTTCGCGATATCGATCGCGCGATCCTCACGCTCGCCGCGATCTCGTTCATCTCCCAGACGGGCGTGTCGATCATGCTGCCGCTCCTCCCGATCTTTGCCATCCAACTGGGAGCATCGCCTCGCGAGCTCGGCCTGATGGTCAGCATCTTTGCCGTGACCATGACGGTCGGCCAGCTTGGTTCCGGCATTCTCAGCCGGCGGATCTCGCCCCGTCGCCAGCTGCCACTCGGCCAGGCGGCCTATGCCGCAGCGAACTTCCTCATCGCCACGGCCCAGAGCGCCATCCCCCTCATCGCGTTTCGCGGAATGGCCGGGTTCGGCGGGGGACTCTCGATCATCGCCGAGCGCCTGTATGTCGCGCGGGTCGCGGATCGAGCGCGCCTCGCATTCACCAACGGGATCCTGTCGGCCGCTGGCGCAGCGGGCTCCGTCACGGGGCCTGTGATCGGAGGAGTCCTGGCGCTTGCCGACCTGCGCATCCCGTTCGTCGTGGTCGGGATCACGGCGCTCGCTGCCGGCGCTGCCGCGGTCCTGTTCCTGCCCGCCGAGCCCGATGTGCCGTCGGCGGGCGGGCCAGCGTCCTCGCCGGCCCCTTCCATCGCCGTCGCGAACGTCATCGACCAGCAGCGGATCGTCATCGCCACGAGACGCGCTCGGGCCATCGCTCGCGCCTCGGCCGCACAGCCGCTCGTCGCGCTTGCTCTCTGGAACCTCGGCTTCAATGCGGCATTCGGGGGCTGGATCACAACGTTCGCGCCGTTTGCCAAGGACGAACTCGGCATGCCGATCAACCAGGTCACCCTGATCTTCGCGATGTTCGGGCTCGGTTCGATCCTGCTCGGGCCCTGGCTGAGCCGGATTGCGGATCGGTCTGGTCGACGGCGGATGATTGCGGTCGGCTCGATCCTGGTCGTGGCCCATCTCGGGTCGCTGATCGCGCATGCCTCCGTGGCGGTGATCTTCGGCACGGCGATTGCTGCAGGCGGGGGGCTCGCGGCGGCACAGTCCTCGTGGTTCGCCCTCCTGACCCTTGCGACCGACGGCGGTCGCCGTGGGCGATCCTTCGGGCTCGTGACCGCCCTGTCGAACCTCGGCGTGGTCGTCGGAGCGACCCTCGCCTCGGAGATCTGGCAGGACGTCGGCATCGACCGTGCCCTGCTGGTGGCGGCGGGGTTCATGGTTCTTGCCGGAATTTCGCTCGCGCTCGTGCGCGAGCCTCCTAGCACGCCCGATCGGCCGCCCGAGGCGCAAGAGGCGCCAGAGGCGCC
>JAYWFP010000100.1:0-5235 GCA_043778745.1 Chloroflexota bacterium | reverse complement strand
ACCGTCCCGACCACCGGAGCGTGCTGAAAGCCGTGGCCGGAGAACCCGGTCGCGAGATGGAGGCCGTCAAGGCCCTCGACCGGGCCGAGGATCGGGTGGCGATCCGGCGTCATCTCGTACAGGCCGACCCACGAGCTCGCGAGTCCCGCATCGGCGAGGGCGGGCAGCACCGAAACAGCCGTGGGCAGGAGCTCCTCGGCGATCCAGCGCTGATCGACGGTGGTCTCGAACGTCGAAATCGCGTCGGCCAGCCGGGGCATACCCATGAGCACACCGGCGCCCTCGCGATGGAAGTAGAACATCGTCGAGGTGTCGATCACGAGCGTGCGGCGATCCGGCCGCCGATCGAAGCCGGACGTGACCACGATGTGGCGCGGCTGTGGCTCGATCGGCAGGTCCAGGCCACAGGTTGCCGCCAGCGAGGTCGCCCACACGCCGGCGGCGTTTACGACGATCGGTGCGCCGATCACGCCGCCCGAGGTGGCGACTCCAACGACCGCACCTCCATCGGGACTCGTCCGGATCGCCTCGGCGGCGGTCCCGAGCCGGATGTCCACATCGAGGTGTCGTGCCAGGCTTGCGTAGCCGTTCGTGAGGCCGGATGGATCTGCAATCCCGTCCTCCGGGCCGAACGTGGCACCAATCATGTCGTCGATTTCCAATCCCGGGATCAGCTCGGCGACCGCGGCTCCGTCCAGCTCGTCCACCTGCGCGCCCAGGGACCGCTGCATCGAGGCAGCGGCGCGGTATTTACCCCACGTAACGTGATCCCGTACCAGGAACAGGTAGCCCTCCACGTGGAGATCGAGGGGCAACCCGTGCTCGGCGCTGAACGAGCGAATCATGCGGATGGACGCGAGGGACAGCCGGACGTTGATCTCGCTCGAGAACTGGTGCCGGAACCCGCCCGCGCAGCGGCCGGTCGAGCCGAGCCCGAGGGCCGGTTCACGCTCGAGCAGGACGATTCTGCCGGCCCCAGCGGCGGCAAGGTGATAGGCAATGCTCGCGCCCATCGCCCCACCACCAACGACCACGACATCGGCCGTGTCGGTCATCGCCGCTGGACCTCGCCGTTGATCACATGTGCATGGTGCCAGCGCCCAGGCGGGCGCGTCGACCTAGCTGGAACCGGGCGTCCCGAGTCCCGGCCGGCGCTCAGGCGGGATCCGCAGCACGATCCGATCGAACAGCTCCGGCAGGAACCAGTGCAGGCCATACAGGCGGCAACCCAGGCAGTACCCGGTCAAGGCCAGGAGGGTCTGCAGCGCGGCAACCGCGATGATCGGCAACCAGAACCACGGGTGGGCGCCGAAGGCGAAGAGAACAAGGCCGCCGAGAACGACGAGGGCCCCGAACGCCTGTGCGAACCGCGGCCCAAGCTCGGGCTCAACCGAGGAGGGCACTCCGAGCCCGAGGGCGCGGCGAATCGTCGGCCACGGTCGGCCGAACAGGAACCACTGGGTGCCGAGCGCGGCGCTCACGGCGAGCGCGATGCCCACGCCAGCGGCCACGAGCGATTGATTGAACGCAACCCCCACGAGCAGGGCGATTGCCGAAAACCCAGCACCGAAGCGCTGGCCTCGAGGGTCGATGGTACGAACGCGAAGGACGGAAGACATAGGAACCTCACGGTTGGGGGACAGGCAACGGTTGGGGGACAGGCAACGGCCAGGGAGCAGCGGTCGCGGAGGGCGCGCTGATCCGGCCGTCGGGAACCAGGTGCGGACCGAGGAACAGCCGAGGCGACTGTCGGGCTCAGGCCCGCTCGATACAGAGGCAGCGGCCCAACATTCCCGTGCACAAGGCGGTCATGAGCCGAGGCCGGCGGCGAGAAATGCCGAGTAGGACGGGTCGATCGGCCGGGCGAGGCCGCCGGAGCCGGCGGATGCATCCCGCTCGTACGACGCCGGGCCATCGGTCTCCAGACCGAACCATTTGGCGTCGGGTGTCTTGACGCCGTTGCCGGTGATCAGCGCCACGACCTCGTCATCGGGACCGATCAGGCCGCGTTGGACGGCCTGCTCCATGCCGGCAATGGTCACGCCACCGGCGGTCTCGGCAAACAGGCCTTCGGTCCGCGCGAGGCGGCGAATCGCTGCGGCCGTTGCCGCGTCCGGAACGGATTCGATGGACCCGCCGGTTCGCCGTGCGAGTGCGAGCGCATACCGACCGTCGGCCGGCGAACCGATGGCGAGCGACCTGACGATCGTGTCGGGACTGCGGACCGGGCGAATCTCATCGACACCTTCGGCGAACGCCGTCGCGACCGGTGAGCACCCATCGGGCTGTGCTCCGATGAACCGAACCGGCTTGTCCTCGACGAGTCCAGCCGCGATCAGGTCCTCGAACCCACGCGCTACCTTCGTGAACAGGCTGCCCGAGGCAATCGGCGCCACGATCACGTCCGGCAGGCGCCAGCCAAGCTGCTCCGCGACCTCGAACGAGAGGGTCTTGCTGCCCTCCGAGTAGTACGGCCGCAGGTTCACGTTGACGAATGCCCAGCCCTCCTCATCGGCGATCTCCAGGCTGAGCCGGTTGATGTCGTCGTACGTGCCGTTGACCGGCACGACCGTCGCGCCGTAGCTCAACGCGTGGTCGATCTTGGCGGGCTCGAGATTCGATGGGACGAAGACGACGGCGCGTATCCCGATCGCCGCAGCGGCGGCGGCGGTGGCGCCGGCGAGATTGCCCGTCGAGGCACACGCCAGCGTCGTGAACCCGAAATCCGAGGCCCGGGCCGCAGCGATGGCCACGACGCGGTCCTTGAATGAGAGGGTCGGGTTTCGGGTGTCGTCCTTGAGGCGAACCTGCCCGCTCCGCAGGCCGATTTCTGCCGCCAGACGATCCGCCCTGATGAGCGGCGTCGATCCAACCGCCAGCCCTCGAGTTGGTGCCTGCTCGACGGGCAGGAGTTCCAGGTATCGCCAGATGCCCGGGCCGCGGGCTTCGATCCCGGCACGCGAGACCTGGGCCCGAACGGCTTCTCGATCCAGGACCACTTCGAGCGGCCCGAAGCAGGAAGGACAGACGAAATAGGGACCCGTGACCTCGGGACGTTCGCAATTGCGGCAACGAAGCCCAATGATCCTCGAGCGCGACGCGGGGTCCTGGACCACGGCCGCGGTTGCGGCGCTCGAAGAGGCTGTGGCAGTGGCGGCGCTGCTGGCAGTGGCGGCCCTGCTGGCGCGGGTGCTGGCGGCGGCTCGTGTCGCCTCACTCGTCGATGGCGCAGGGGCCGTTCCGTTGCCCGGCATGGACATCGCCGACCACGCCCGGTGGCGCGAATCGGTGGTGCTCGTGTCGGTGGTCATGACGGAACTCCTGGTCGTGGGACGCGCCCGAGGGTCGCGTGGGTGGCTGGCCTGCCCGACCGAGAAGTGGCCCGAGAAACAAGAAACCCTTCCTGCGGGAAGGGTCAATGGTTGATCCCTATCTCGCAGGTGGTTGTCCTGCCCGGAATTGGCACCTTGTCGGCGTCTCCGCCGATAGGTTGTCGTGGCTTCAAAGGGCCGGTCCCTCCACCACTCTCGATAGAGCTCTTCAGTTGTGTCGCGGATCGTACGGCTTCCCCCGTTGTGCCGTCAAGCGCCTGTTATTCGTCACCGCCTGTTATTCGTCCAGCCGGCCGGCTTGCGGACCCGCGGCGCGGGATTCGCTTCTGGACACGGTCACGCAGGGTCTAGACTCTTGCCCATGCCCCGCTACGTCCCCGAGGATTCGATGTTGAGCCCGCGGTTTACGGGCCCGACGACGTTCGCCCGGCTGCCGCACGTCAAGACGCTCGAGGATGTCGACGTCGCGATGATCGGAGTCCCGTTCGATACGGGTGTGACCTACCGTGTCGGGGGGCGCTTCGGTCCGAGCGCGGTAAGGACTGCCAGCGCAATGCTGCGACCGTACAACTCGAACCTTGACGTCTCCCCGTTCGAGATCCTGTCGTGCGTCGACTATGGCGACGTGGCGATCGTCCCCGGCTACACGGAACGGAGCTACGCGGCCATCGAGGCAGCCATCGCGCCGATCGTGGAGGCCGGCGTGATCCCGTTGCTGATCGGCGGTGATCACGCATGCACGCTGCCCCACCTGCGGGCCACGCGGTCTCGCGGGCCGGTCGCCGTCATCGACTTCGACTCCCACACGGATGCCTGGGACAGCTACTTCGGGGAGAAGCACAACCACGGGACGTGGATGCGTCGAGCGATCGAGGAGGGCCTCGTCGATACGGCCCACTCGATCGAGGTCGGGCTGCGCGGCTCGCTGTACGGGCCCGAGGACTGGACCGGGCTGCGAACAGAGCTTGGCCTCGACTACCTCACGACCGAGGACGTCTTCCGGATGGGTCCAGCGGCGGTCGCCGCGCAGATCAGGGAACGCGTCGGGGACCGGCCCGCGTACATCAGCTTCGACATCGACGTTGTCGATCCCGCGTACGCACCGGGCACCGGCACGCCCGAGGCCGGCGGACCATCGGCCCATGACATGCTCGCGATCCTGCGTGCGCTGACCGGCATCGACTTCGTGGGATTCGATGTCGTGGAGGTCATTCCGGCCTACGACCCGGCTGGTCAGACGGCCACGCTGGCGGCCAACCTGGCGTACGAGATGCTGTCCCTCGTGGCGCTGCGCCGCCGCGACGCATGAGCGACGCATGAGCGACGGTCCGCCGCCCGAGCCATGGCGCTCCCCGGCGCCGCCCGGCTTCGTCTGGCCGGCCGGCGTCAGGGCGGCGGCCTGTTTCACGTTCGACGTGGACGCCGAGAGCGCGATCCTGTTCGATCATCCGGAAGCGGTGGACTGGCTCGACGTCATGAGCCACCAGGCGTACGGGCCACGAACGGGCGTGCCGCGCCTGCTCCGGATGCTCGATCGACTGGGCATTCGAGCGACGTTCTTCATCCCCGGTTACACGGCAGAACGCTGGCCGGACCTGACCCGCTCGATTCGCGACGCTGGACACGAGATCGGCCATCACGGCTATCTCCATGAAGGTGCACGATCGGCTCCGGACGAGGCCACCGAGGAGCGTTACCTGCTCCGCGGCTTCGAAGCGCTCGATGCGGTGGCCGGCGTGCGGCCGACGGGCTATCGGGCGCCGAACTGGGAGCAGTCCTACCGGCTCCCCGCGCTGCTCGCGCGGCACGGGTTCTCGTACGAGAGCGGCCTGATGGACGCCGATCATCCGTACCTGCTGGCGACTTCGGCGGAACCCGGAGCGGCGACGATCGTGGAGTTGCC
>JAYWFP010000099.1:0-5236 GCA_043778745.1 Chloroflexota bacterium | reverse complement strand
TCGATGAGCCGGATGAGGGGATCGTCCATCGCAAGCGGGGCCTGACCTTGGGCGTCCTCGCCCAGGAGGCGCATTTCGACGAAGCCTTCATGGCCTCGCCTGATGTGCGCACAGCGGTCCGTCATGGCGCGGCCCACCTCGAGGCGATGGCGGAGCAGCTGGCGGCGCTCGAGCAGGACGGCCGCGTGGCCGAGCCGGGCTACGCGGATCTGCAGCACCGGTTCGACGTCCTGGGCGGGTACACGCTCGATCAGCGCGTCGATGAGGCGCTGTCAGGGCTCGGCTTCACCGCCGACGAGGTCCTCCGTGCGCCGACAGAGCTGTCCGGCGGCGAGCAGACGCGCGCCGCCCTTGCTCGTCTCGTGATCTCGGACCCGGACCTGCTCCTGCTGGATGAACCAACGAACCACCTGGACCTCGGTGCGATGGAGTGGCTCGAGGAGCACCTTCGTCGGCGTGCCGGATCCTTGCTCGTGGCGTCCCACGACCGGGCGTTCCTCGACGGAACCGTCACGCGCATCTGGGAGCTGCGGGATCGTCGAATCACTGCGTTCCGGGGCGACTACCAGTCGTATCACCGCCAGCGCATCGAACGTGAGGCGCGGGCCGCGAAGGATGCCGACGTGCACGGCGCCTCGATCGCACGGGAGCGCGAATTGATCCAGCGCTACCGCAGCCATCGCAAGTTCTCCAAGATGCACGAGCACGAGGCCCGTCTCGAGCGGCTGCAATCGTTCGAGATCAGCGCGCCGAAGGCTTTACGCAAGTTGAAGCTTCCGCAGGCCGCGCTAGTCGGCGCCGGTCCTGCTCGATCTGGCGAAATCGTGGTCCGGATCACGGATCTGTCGGTCGGGTACCTGCCTGCGCCGGCAACGGGCGGAGCGGTGACGCGAGTCGCGCAGGCGCCATTTCTGTCGGCGTCACGGGGCGACCGGGTCGGGATCGTGGGTCCCAACGGTGCCGGCAAGACGACGCTCCTTCGGACCGTCGCCGGCGACCTGCCCGCGCTGGACGGGAACCTTGTCTTCGGCAACGGCGTTCAGCTCGGCTACCTCGCGCAGCTCCGGGCCGCAGGGATCCCCGGAGCCACGGTGCTGGATGCCATGCTCAACGCTGCCCCCGTGACGGATGGCGAGGCGCGAGCGTACCTCGCGCGGTTCCTGTTCCGGGGCGATGACGCGTTCAAGGAGGTGCGCCTCCTGTCTGGTGGCGAGCGGAGCCGCCTCGAACTGGCATTACTGGGCATCACCCCCGCGAACGTACTGCTCCTCGACGAGCCCACGAACCACCTGGACGTGGGTGCGCGCGAGGCGATCGAGGATTTCCTTCGGGACAGCCCGGCAACGATCTTCGTTGTCTCGCACGATCGGCGTTTCCTCGAGACCGTCTGCGATCGCCTGTGGGTCGTGGACGGTGGCCAGGTCGCCACGTTCGAAGGCGGCTATCGAGCCTGGCGTGAGGCCGTTGCGGGCGGCTGGACCGTGTCAGCGGCCGTCGAACAGGAGCGGAAACGACTGCATCCGCCGATCGGCGCAGATGCAGCTCGGGACCGGCGGGGGGCCTGGTCGGGCGGCGGCGCGAACGCGGGACAGGCCGCGCCCGGTGGCCCAGCCCCGGCCAGTACCCCAGGTAATGGAGTGTCCGTAGGACCCGCCGACCATGCCGACACCGGCGCGTCGGCCCGCCGCTCCGCACTTACCCGGACGACCACGGGGTCGCGGCCGCAAAAGCTGTCCAAGGACGCGTATCGCAAGCAGCGGGAGGCCGTCGACGGCGAGCTCACGCGCCTCGGGCTGCGCAAGAATCACCTCGAGCTGGCAACGGGCAACCCGAGCGTTCAGGCGAATTTCGTCGAGCTGCGCCGGATCACGAGCGAGCTCGCTGACGTCGATGCGGCGCTCGCCGCCGCCGAGGACGCCTGGCTCAGCCTGGAGGAGCGTGCGCCGTGACGATCCGGATCGGGATCACCGGGCCCATCGGATGCGGCAAGTCCACGGTCGCGGGTTGGCTCGGGGAACTGGGAGCCATGGTTATCGACGCCGATGCTGTGGCACGGGCCGTGATCGATGACGATGGGCCGACGCTGGCGGCCATCCTCGACGCCTTCGGACCGGCTGTCCAAACCGATGACGGCCTCCTCGACCGTTCGGCCCTCGCGAAGATCGTCTTCGCAGACCCGGCTGCCCTCGCACGGCTCGAGGCGCTGGTTCATCCGGCGGTGCGCCGGTCGATCCTCGCGTCGATAGCCGCGGCCGAGAACGCGGCCAACGACGCCATCGTCATCGAGGCGATCAAGCTCGTTGAAGGTGGACTGGCGAACGCATGTGACGAAGTGTGGCTGGTGACGTGTGAACCGGACCTTCAGTTGGTTCGACTCGCCGCTCGGGGCATGGCCCGGGATGATGCCGTCGCGCGCATCACAGCCCAAGGTCGAATCCGGCAAGTCGTCGAGCCCGTCGCGACTCGGCTGATCGACACGAGCGGGACGCTCGAAGATGCCAGAACGAGCGTCGAGGCGGCCTTGGCGGCTGCCCTGATGCGCGCGGCGGCCCTGGTCCGCGCGGCGGTGCTGGTACGCGGGCAAGACGACGAACCGAAGACCCGGGAAGAGGCCTGAAGAACAAACGCCACCCGGCCCACAGGGGACCGGGTGGCGGGGAGGTGCGCCGGGTCAGCGGCGCGTCGAATTCACGGCCCGGCTGGCCGCCGGCCGCATTGCGGCTACGGCGCCGGCGATACGGACGGTCCCGGGGTGGGTCGGATCGGTGGCAGCGTTGCGAAGGCGCCGCCGCCGGCTGGGTACGTCTCCGGGATCGGCAGGCCGTACTTGGTGATGATGAGGTTGGTCGTGGATCCAAGATTCGACGCATCGACCGTCCGGACGTCCTGCTCCGGCCGGAGCGCCGCACTGAACGATGCATTGCCGCTTGCCTGGAGGTGGCTGATCTCCTCGGCGACCGCCAGGGACACCCGAATCACGTAGAACGTGCCCGAGCGGGCCAGGATCACGATGTCCTGGTACGTGATCTTGGTCGATCGATCCGTGTAGTACTTGCCCGCGGTCGTGAGCTCGAGCGGCACGTTGACGGTGGCCGTGACGAAGATATCGACGGTCTGTCCGGGCTGGAGCAGTCCGCCGACGGCCCGGTCCTCCGGAATCGTCAGCGACACGGCACGCCACGCTTCGGAATCTGGCCCGACCGTTTCGTTGGGCTCGAGGATGGAGAAGCCCCCGCCACCCGAGCTTGATGCCACGAGGTTCGTGGTGACCATCTGGTCCTTGAGCACGGTGACCGCGAGTACCTTGCCGATCAGGTCGACCGGCTTTGTGACGATGCCCTCGCTGTTGGTCGCGTCGAGCGGGATTTCGCGAACGGTGAGGTCTGCGGGCTCGATCGGCTTGCGGGCCGGAATGGCCCTGGCGGCAACGACCACCGAGACTTTCTGGAGTTCGCCCTGGCCCGCGTTCTGCTGGGCGGCATTGATGAGGAAGAAGGCCGCGCCACCGGCCGCGATCGCGAGGATCAGGCCGAGTACGATGATGACCTTGCCGCGGCGGCCGTGCTCCTTGTATTCCATTTCCATGTGTCGGTTACCTCCCGGGTTTGGGCGACGATGCGCCCGACTAGGTGCCGTACCCCGTCGGCTAGTTCCAGGGCACCAGCCGAGCCGCCTGACCGCGACGAAGCTGGGGATCGTTCATGTCCGTGAGGACGGGCGTGATGGCATATGCGGAAATCGTGTTCGCGTCCGCGGCCGCGATGCGCATCACGGCGAAGCCGGAGATGTCGACGTACTCCTGGTTGCCACTTCCGGAGCCGGCCACGTTCAGGTTGACCTGGATCAGATGGGTGACCTTCCGAGACGTGGAATCTCCGTTCATTCCGGTTGCGCGGAGCGTGATGGGGTAGAGGCCCGGCGCAAGGGTTCCGGTATTGATCGTCAGCG
Source organism: Chloroflexota bacterium (assembly GCA_043778745.1). GTDB lineage: Bacteria > Chloroflexota > Limnocylindria > Limnocylindrales > CSP1-4 > UBA5189. The sequence continues at coordinate 1,288 of JAYWFP010000099.1, read as the reverse complement.
TCGATGCTGTCCCGTTCCTGCTGGGCGAGACGCTGGCCGGTGAGAATGAGATCGACCCGATGCCTACCGGCAAGGGCGTGTCGACCGACAGCGCCACCGGATTTCCGAAGTTCGTGTTCTTGTTCGGCGCGTTCTGGAGTTGGAGCGTGACGGTCGCCGTTCCGCCGCTGGCGACATCGGCGGTCGACACGTTCGACGTGAACTGGAAGTCGCGGGTCACGGTTCCGATCTTCAGCATCATGGGCTGAACCTTGGTCGTGAGGTACGGACTGCCCGCCTCGCCCTGCGCCCAGATCGTGTAGATCCCGGGCGTCGCTCCGGAGGTGGCGATGTTGGTCAGGCTGACGTTCGCCCCGGACCCCAGGGACGGAGTGACCGGGTCCGGGTTGTAGGCGATCGACGCGGCCCCGCCGCTCATCGCGCCGGTGGTCAGCGGATTCTGGGGATCGAGGAGGTCGGCCAACGTCGACAGGGTCACGAGCCCGGAGAAAGCCTGGTTGCGTGACACCTTGAGGCTGCCGGCATTCGCGGTCGTGCCGCTCGCCGGAAGATCGATCTCGCCCGGTGGGGTGATCGCGAAGTCCGGGATCGCCATGACGTTGCCCGGGTACACGGCCACGAGGATCTGGTCACCGACGGCGAAGCGCGACGTGACGGCGCCGATCACGATCCCGGTCGAATTTCCGGACATGATCGCGACCTGGTCGTTTGGATCGGGCGGGGAGACGATCGACGGGAACATCGGCCCGGGATACCCGGTCGCGATCCAGCCGGCCTCCATGGCCTTCACTGTGTTTGCGTTGGTGGAGGCGGTGACGCCGTTGTAATAGAGCTGTGATCCCGCGGACTGGAAGTTGCGGATATCGAGCGCCACAAATCCCCGGAAGTCGGCGCCATTGCCCGGCTGGGCGCCTTGCCCGAGGATCGCCAGGATCGGGCCGTGATTCGTGGTGTCAGCGCCCGGGTCGGCGCCATTGAAGGCGGCGCCGGCGTTCGGCGCAGAACGCAGGCTCGGGTCCGTCTCGGTACCCAGGCACGAGGTCGCGGCGGTCGCGAAGTAATCCGTGAACCAGCTCGGATTGTCCGAGCACGGATAGGTGGCGGTTGCGTTGGGCCCCGGCACGTTCACAAATCGGCGGACCGCGATCGGCAGGAGATCGCCCTGCAGCATCGTCATCGCCCGCGCGCCGATCGGCTGATTGCCGAGCCCGATGGCCCGCCCGAAGGTGTAGTTGATGCTGTTCATCACGGCGACCCGAACGGTCCCGCCCGAAATGATGATGCCGTT
>JAYWFP010000098.1:0-5261 GCA_043778745.1 Chloroflexota bacterium | reverse complement strand
CCGACGCCGAGCTCGAGGCCTGCCTGCGGAAGGGCGTCAAGGAATCAGTGCTTGCCCCTGTCCTGGTCGGCAGTGCGCATGTCGGGATCGGGCTGCGGGCGCTCCTCGATGCCTTCATTCGATACCTGCCGTCACCCGCGGACGAGCAGCCCGCCTCGGCGACCGACAAGAGCGGCAACTCGGTCGAGGTGGCACCCGACCCGGACGGCCCACTCCTCGTTCGCGTGTTCAAGACCGCAGCGGACCCGTTCGTCGGCCGCCTGACCTATCTCCGGGTCTTGTCCGGAACGCTCCATTCGCAGGCCCACGTCTGGAACGGTAACCGCGACGCCGACGAGCGGATCGGACAGCTGCTACTGCTCCACGGAAAGGAGCAGGAGGCGATCGGCGAACTCAAGGCTGGTGAAATCGGCGCTGTTGCCAAGCTCGCGGCCACGGTAACCGGCAACTCGTTGAGCAGCCAGGAGCATCCACTGACGCTTCCAGAACTCACGTTTCCGACGCCCACATTGATGGTCGCGATTGAACCGCAGACGAAGGCAGACCTCGACAAGATGGGCCCGGCGCTGCAGCGGATGCTGGACGAGGAGACGACAGCCCGCATCGAACGGAGCGACGCCGGTGAGCAGATCCTGGTGACGATGGGCGAAGCCCACACCGCGGTGATCATCGAGCGCCTCAAGCGGAAGTTCGGATCCGCGATCATTACCAAGACGCCGCGCGTGCCGTATCGCGAGACCATCCGTGGAAAGATCCAGGTCCATGGTCGGTACAAGAAGCAGACCGGCGGCCACGGCATGTTCGGGGATGTATGGCTGGAGCTCGAGCCAAACCCCGGCGCCGGCGTGCTGTTCGCCGAACGCGTCGTCGGCGGCTCCGTGCCGAAGCAGTTCTTCCCGGGCATCGAAAAGGGCATCCGCGAGACTGCGGCCGAGGGCATCGTCGCCGGCTACCCGTTGTCCGACTTCAAGGCAACGCTCTACGACGGCTCCTTCCACAACGTCGATTCCAATGAACTGTCGTTCAAGATCGCGGCCTCAATGGCCCTCAAGGATGGCGTCCACCAAGCCAAACCGGCCCTCCTCGAGCCGATCATGACCGTCGAGGTCCGGATCCCCGAGGCATACATGGGCGAGGTCAACCGAGACCTCAATGGTCGCCGCGGCCGTGTCCTCGGGCTGGACGTCAAGGACGGCACGCAGGTCATCACGGCCAGCGTCCCGCAGGCAGAACTCTTTTCCTATGCCACCGAGCTCCGATCGATCACCGGGGGCCGCGGCACCTTTAGCGCCACCCTCGATCACTACGACGACGTGCCGAGCCACCTTGCCGACAAGGTGATTGAGGACCACCGCAAGCACGCTGAGGCCGCCAGCGGGCACTGAGTCAGCGACGCCTCAGGGGTTGCGAACGGCGGCAGGGCGATGGGCGGGCGGCGGGCGCCAGAACCGGCCGAGCGGCGGGCGGCAGGGAGATGGGCGGGCGGCCGAGCGGCGGGCGTGGGCCAGGGCGGTGGGCAGAGGTCGGGCCAGCGCACGGCCGAGCGGCGGGCGAGAGGTCGGGCCAGCGCACGGCCCGCCGCCAAAGGCGCACGTCCGTCAATTCCTGCCATTTCGACACCCCCAGACGGTGGGGCCAGGAATCTGGGCTCCGAGCGGCGGACTCGTGCCCGGATGGCGCAGTTGCTGAGCGTGGATCCGCCGCGTGGCACGTCACGAGCGGCCGATGACTGTGCCTTGGCGACCACCCGTGTCGATCTGGCAGGAAAGTCGAGCGGGCCGTGTCGGGCCGCGTCGAGCGGGCCGTGTCGGGCCGCGTCGAGCGGGCCGCCGCTATGTTGCCGCACACCAACGCGGCGCCTCGGCTATCGGCTCTGAGGTGCCGTTCCCTCATCGCTCGCGAGCTGCCCCAAGACGGTCGCCAGGTCCAGCGTTCCGTCGTAGAGCGCCCGACCCACGATCGCGCCCGCGCACCCAAGGCGTCGGACGGCGCGCAGGTCATCTATCGAAGCAATCCCCCCAGAGGCGATGATCCGAGCCCGTGGATCGCTGAGTGCCACTTCGAGGAGCGCGAGATCGGGTCCACCGAGCATGCCGTCCCGCTGGATGGCGGTGACCTCGAACCAGAAGACGCCGACGTCGAGCAGGGACGCAAGAGCCTGTCCCAGGCCGATGCCCTCGCCCCCATATGCCCAGCCCTGCCCCACGGCTCGGCCTTCGCGAATGTCCAAGGCGACGGCCACGCGGTCCGGGCCATAGGACCGCACGAGCTTCGCCACAAAACCCGGGTCGGTGAGCGCGCGGGTCCCGACGACGACACGGGCTGCGCCCATCGCCAGGGCCTCAGCGCAGGCTTCCGTCGTTCGCAACCCGCCGGCCACCTCAACGAATGCCGATGAGCCCACCGCCTCGACAATCGACTGCGTGACCCAACGGTTCTGTGGCGTGCCGCTCCTCGCCCCGTCGAGATCCACCACGTGGAGCCAGGTTGCTCCCCTCTCGACGAAGTCGCCGGCGATCGCAACCGGATCATCAGAGAACCTCGTTTCGAGGCGGAAATCTCCCCGCTCGAGGCGTACGACCCGAGCGTCCAGGACGTCGATCGCCGGCAACACCTCGAACGGAACGCGCGATTCCAATGCGTCCAAGGCACTCCTTTCCTGACGAACCCCGATCGTCCCATCACGTCGTGCTATTGTGTTATCACGCTAATACGCTATCATAGTAGGGCGGATGTGAGTCCGTGAGTCCGTGAGTCCGTGAGTCCGTGGGTCCGTGGGTCCGTGGCCCCAGGGTCCGTGGCTTCGGGGCTTCGGGCCTCCCCGGCCCTGGGATCACAAGCTCCGCAACGACCAGTACGAACCGCAAGACGAGCGAGGTGCCAACGTGACAGCCGACGAATCCTGGCGAACGGATGACGCGCGAGCCCTGTTCGACGTGATCCTGCGCCTGAAGACCGCTGATGAGGCGGTGAGCTTCTTTCGTGATCTATGCACCCTCGGCGAGATCCGCGACCTCGGTATGCGCTGGTCGGTCGCGCGACTGCTGGACCAGGGCCTGCACTACGCGGAAATTTCGTCCCGCACGGGCGCGAGCACTGCGACGATTACCCGCATCGCGTCGTGGCTGCGCCACGGCGAGGGCGGCTACCGCCTGATGCTGGACCGGGTGGCCGCGTCTTGATTCGCGAGCGCATCCGTCTAGCCGTTCCAAACAAGGGACGACTCGTCGAGCCCAGCCTTGCCTTGCTCCACGGAGCCGGTCTCGTGTTCGACGAGCACGATCGAAGCCTCGTTGCGCGTGTCCAGAACTTTGCCCTGGACATCCTGTTCGTTCGGGCAGCCGATGTTCCCGAGTTCGTGAACGACGGCGTCGCCGACCTCGGGATCACGGGTGCGGACCTGCTCGCCGAGACCGGCTCGCCCCTGACCATCGCTCGGAACCTCGGATACGCACGTTGCCGGCTTGCCGTCGCCGTCCCGTCGGGCAGTGAGATCCAGCGCACGGAAGACCTTGCGGGGCACCGGGTCGCGACGGCGCATCCGCGAGTCGCCCGCGAGTTCTTCGAACGACGCGGCATCACGATCGATGTCATCCCGCTGTCGGGCGCCGTGGAGGTGGCTCCCCGCCTGGGCCTCGCGGAGGCGATCGTCGATCTCGTTTCTACCGGGTCTACACTGGCGATGAACGGCCTTCGCGCCATCGAGGACGTGCTTGACTCCGAGGCCGTTCTCGTCGTGAGTCCGTCCATGGATGCGAGCCGAGACCTGGAAGTCCACGCGCTCGACACGATGATCGGCGCGGTGATTGCCGCACGCGACCGCAAGTACGTGATGATGAACGCCCCGGCTGATCGATTGGGCCAGCTCGAGGCGCTCCTACCAGGCCTCGAATCGCCGTCCGTCATTCCCCTTGCGCACTCGGGCATGATCGCGATCCACTCGGTCGTGGGGGCCGACGACGTCTGGGCACTGCTCCCGCGCCTGAAGGCCGCCGGTGCGTCCGGGATTCTCGTACTGCCGATCGAGAAGATCGTTCCATGACCCGGCCCATGGAGCGTGACGGCGCGTCGGGCAGACCCGCTCTCGTCGGCGCGTCGGCTGCGAGCGACCGACCGGAGGTGGCCGACACCACGGCCCTCGTTCGACTTGACCTTCGATCTGCGGGCTCCCGCGCGACGGATGATCCGCGCGTACGAGCCCTGGCTCGGCGTGGGGCTGTACCCGATCCGTCCGTACGTCATGCGGCACGCGAGATCCTCGCGCAGGTCGAGCGCGACGGCGCGGCCGCGGTCATCGAGCTGAACCGACGCCACGGCGGTGGCGCTGCCAGTGGACGACTTGTCATTCGGCGCGACGAACTCATCCGCGCCTCGGCCGACCTCGAGCCGTCAGTGCGGGAGGCGCTCGAAGTCGCCATTGCCAACGTTCGATGCTTCGCGACGACGCAGCGACCCAGCAGCGCAACGACCACCATCCTGCCCGGCGTCGATATCGAGCGGCGATGGGTTCCCGTGGCCCGCGTCGGAGCCTACGTCCCCGGCGGTGGTGCTGCGTACCCCTCAAGCCTGATCATGACCGTTGTCCCAGCGCAGGTCGCCGGCGTCGAGTCGATCGTCGTCGCCACCCCGGCGGCCGCCGACGGGACGGTCGATCCGGTGCTCCTCGGTGTCGCCGGGATGCTCGGCGTCCACGCGATCGTCGTGGCTGGCGGCGCGCAGGCAATCGGCGCCCTCGCCTTCGGTCTCCCGGACGACGACATCGAACCAGTCGACCTGATCGTCGGCCCGGGAAATGCCTGGGTGACGGCGGCGAAACTCGAACTCGCGGGGCGGACCGCCATCGATCTCCCCGCGGGGCCGTCCGAAGGTCTCGTCATCGCGACCCCGCCGGCCGACCCGGATCGCGTGGCGGCCGATCTCCTCACTCAGGCCGAGCACGGACCCGATTCCCCGGCGCTGCTTGTCACCACCGATGTCGCCTTCGCCGAGGCCGTCGAACGAGCCGTTGCTTCTCGTCTTCGTGCGGCACCGCGAGCGTCGGTCCTTCGCGAGGCGCTACGGCGTCATGGCCGGGTGATCCTCGTCTCGGATATACCCGCGGCCGTGGCCGTGGCCAACGCCTACGCGCCGGAACATCTGTCGATTGACGTGCCAGATCTCGAGGCCACGGTGGCGATGGTTCGCAATGCCGGGTCCGTGTTTGTCGGGCCATGGGCCCCCGAGTCAGCCGGTGACTACGCGACCGGCGCGAACCACGTCCT
>JAYWFP010000097.1:0-12402 GCA_043778745.1 Chloroflexota bacterium | reverse complement strand
GGGCGGCGGCCGCGGCGATGGCCTCCTTCTCGTCCAGTTCAAGCTCGGACTTCACGACGAAGCCGGGCTCGAAGAGGGAGCTCCCCGAGGAGGCCGTGGCACCGCCATGCACCTTCTCGAGGAGGCCCTGCTGGTGGAGGAGCTCCAGATCTCGCCGGACGGTCATATCCGAGACCGCAAGGTCGCGAGCCAGATCGCCCACGCGCACGGCACCATCCTCCCGAACCCGGTCCAGGATGTAGGTCTGACGTTGACGGGCGAGCACGAACTGGCTACTCCCTTCGGGCCGACGGTTGCTGGTTCCGATAGCGTGGCTCAGCTTCGAACAAAAGTCAACGCCAGAACGCGTGTTCTGACGCAGGAATTGTGGAGAATTCCGTTGACAAGCCCCCGCTATTTGTTCACACTGCTGGCAGGTCGTGTCGGTTTATGTGCGAACGGACGCCATTTGACCTTTGTTGGAGGAGAGCCCCTAGATGACAGACTTCAGCCAGCCGATCGGGACACGGGCCGGCGCGCGAACGCTGCGCCGATCATCCGGCGCCCGGGTGCTTACCCTTGGCGCCACGTTCCTTCTGATCTTCGCCGCATGTGGCGGTGGTGCCTCCCAGGCACCGGCGACCCCACCGCCCAGTCAGGCCGGCCCGACCGCGACGCCCACCGACGCCCCGCCCCTTGGCAACGTCACGATTGGGTCTAACTATTCGGACCAGGTCCCGAAGGACGCCTTCGCGGCCATGATGAGTTACTGCGCCACCCAGACCACGGCAACGCCCAAGATCAACACGGTTGAGCACGGCGCGTTTCAGGACAGCCTGAATTCGTACCTCCAGGGCACGCCGGATGACGTGTTCACCTGGTTCGCGGGCTATCGAATGCGATTCTTCGCGTCACAGGGGCTGGCCACGGACATCTCCGATGTCTGGGCGACGGCCGGGAGCAACTACTCCGATGCCTTCAAGCAGGCATCGACCGGCGACGACGGGAAGCAGTACTTCATTCCGATGTACAACTACCCGTGGGTCGTGATCTACCGAAAGAGCCTCTTCGCCGACAAGGGCTACACGGTCCCGACGACCTGGGCCGAATTCAAGACCCTTGCCGCCAAGATCCAGGCCGACGGGCTCGTTCCGCTTGCCTTTGCCGACAAGGACGGCTGGCCGGCGATGGGCACGTTCGATATCCTGAACATGCGCCAGAACGGCTACAAGTTCCATGTCGACCTGATGGCCGGCAAGGAAAAATGGACGGACTCGCGGGTGAAGGATGTCTTCAACCTCTGGAAGGAACTGCTCCCCTTCACGCAGCCGAACGCCCTCGGGCGAACGTGGCAGGAAGGCGCCCAGTCGATGATCAACAAGGATGCAGCGATGTACTTCCTTGGGACATTCGCTGGCGAGCAGACGACTGATCCGGCCGTCCACGACGATCTCGACTTCTTCCCCTTCCCGGTCCTCGGGAACTCGTGGGATGGCGAGCTTGCCATTGACGCGCCGATCGACGGCTTGATGTTGAGCAAGGCACCGAAGAACGCCGAAGCCGCAAAGGCGCTGCTGGCGTGCATCGCGACGGGCCCTGCCCAGCTCGAGTTCCTCAAGACCAGCCCCAACAACGTCGCGGCCGCCAAGGACGCCGACACCAGCACCTACTCGCCGTTCCAGAAGAAGATGGCGGAGATCATCGGCAAGTCCGGTGCGATCGCTCAATTCCTCGACCGGGACACGCGGCCGGACTTCGCCGGCGGCAATGGAATGCAGGGCTTCCTGCAGACCTTCCTCAACGACCCCAACCAGAACCTGGATACCTTCCTCGGAACGATCCAGTCCTTCTACGACTCGCTGCCTCCGCAGTGAGCATCTGAGATCGAAGCGAACCCGTGACTGATTCCGTCAATCGCGGGCTCCCCGAGCCGGCGGCGCCAACGCGCCGCCGGCTCGGCTTTTCGGGTGGTTCCGGCGCCGCCGAGCCACTCCGGCGGCACCGCCGGTTCAGCGTCCTGACCCGGCGCGACAAGGTGGTCCTCGGCCTGATGGTCGGCATCCCGACTGCCATCCACGTGTTCTTCATCTGGCTGCCGACGATCGCCTCGGGCGTCCTGTCGTTCACCTCGTGGAATGGCATCGGCCTTGATCGGATCAAGTTCATCGGCCTGAAGAACTACACAGACCTCTTCAGCGGGGTGTATCCCCCGTTCTGGCCGGCAATCCAGCACAACCTGATCTGGCTCGCCGTGTTCCTGTTCATCGCCACGCCGATCGGGATCTTCCTGGCCGTCCTGCTGGACAAGGAGATTCGTGGCACACGGATCTACCAGAGCGCCATCTATCTCCCGGTGGTCCTGTCCCTGGCCATCGTCGGCTTCATCTGGCAGCTGATCTACTCCCCGGACCAGGGCCTCATCAACAGCATCCTTGGAACCGCGGGCACGCCGCAGGCAATCGACTGGTTCGGCAACCGGAACATCAACCTATGGGCCATCCTCGTGGCGGCGAGCTGGCGCCACATCGGATACATCATGGTCCTGTATCTCGCCGGCCTGAAGTCAGTGGATCCGGGTCTACGGGAGGCGGCGTCCATCGATGGAGCGAGCGAGCGGCAGACGTTCTTTCGAGTCGTCTTTCCCGTGCTCCGCCCGATCAACGTCGTGGTGCTCGTGATCACGGTGATCGAATCCCTCCGCGCATTCGACCTCGTCTTCATCACCAACCGCGGACTCAATGGCCTTGAGCTCCTGTCCGTGCTGGTGACCAACAACATCATCGGCGAGGCCAGTCGGATCGGATTTGGATCTGCTCTCGCGATGGTCCTGCTGGTGATCTCGGTGGGGCCGATCATCTACTACCTGACTCGTTCGCTCAAGGCGGATACGGAATGACCGCGCCGGCCTTGACCACCGCGCAGAATGCAGTGGCCAACCCGCGGAAACGGCGCGGGTGGGGGCGTTACTTCCTGCATGCATTCCTGATCGTCACGAGCATCGTGTGGCTCTCCCCCGTCCTATGGGCGGCGTATACGGCGCTCCGTCCCTATGCCGACACGGGCGGGAATGCCCGGGGCTACGTGTCGATCGGCGGGAGTTACGGGTTCCAGAACTTCATTGATGCATGGACCCGTATCGACATGCCCAAGTTCTTCGGCAACACGATGATCGTCGTCCTGCCGGCGGTGGTCCTGACCCTCCTGCTGGCATCGATGGTTGCCTTTGCCGTTTCGAGATACAGCTGGCGTTTCAACCTGCTGCTGCTGATGCTGTTCACGGCCGGCAACCTGCTCCCCCAGCAGGTTGTGATCACCCCGCTCTACCGGATGTATCTCGCCTTGCCGATCCCGCACCTGGTAAGTGACAACGGGCTGCTCTATGACCAGTACATCGGCATCATCGTGATCCACATCGCGTTCCAGCTCGGGTTCTGTACATTCGTCCTCAGCAACTACATGAAGACGCTCCCGAAGGAATTGAACGAAGCCGCAGTGGTGGATGGCGCGGGCGTGTTCAGGACGTTCTGGGAGGTCATCCTGCCGCTCTGTCGACCGCCGCTCGCGGCGCTCGCGACGTTGCAGTTCACGTGGATCTACAACGACTTCTTCTGGGCACTGATCCTGATGTTCACCGGTGATAAACGCCCGATCACATCGGCCCTCAGCGGCCTCAAGGGTCAGTTCTTCACCGATAACAACCTCGTCGCCGCCGGCGCGATCATCGTGGCCCTGCCGACCCTGATCGTCTTCTTCGTCCTGCAGAAGCAGTTCATTCGCGGCTTGACGCTCGGCTCGACCAAGGGCTGACAGCAAGAGTCATGGAACGGACCCCCCCTTGGGCTGACCCTGCCCTGACGTCGCGTGGCCGGCTGCCGATGCACGCCGTCGAGCGCGGCGAGCGGCTCAGTCTCGATGGAACGTGGCGGTTCCAGCTGCTGCATCGGCCCGACGAAGCGCCGGGTGATACGTGGGGCGAAGCGATCGTTCCGGGATGCTGGACAATGCAGGACACCTGGGACCGGCCAATCTATACGAATGTCCAGATGCCATTTGCGGGCCTACCTCCCGAACCGCCCGACGAAAACCCCACCGGGGTCTATGAGCGAAGGTTCGAGGTTCCCGCGGACTGGGCGGATCGCCGGGTCGTGCTCTCGATCGGCGCCGCGGAGAGCGTCGTCATCGTCGCTTTGAACGGCATCGAGGTGGGCTTGAGCAAGGATTCGCACCTTGCCGCCGAATTCGATATCACGAGCCGCCTCCGGCCGGGCCCAAACGACATCCGGCTCACGGTCGTGAAGTGGTCCGACGCGACCTACATCGAAGATCAGGACCAGTGGTGGCACGGCGGGATCACCAGGTCCATCACGCTGTACACCACCAACCCAACCTACCTCGCGGACGTCGTCGTCGAGGCTGGCCTGGAGGCAGATGGGAGCACCGGCTCTCTTGAGATTGAAGTCGCCATTGCCTGGGCGGGCATCCCGGAGGCTGGCTGGCGCGTCAGTGCAGGACTGTCCGGGCCAGGGCTGGAATCAGCCATCTCGCTCGAAACGAACGTGCCGGCAGTCGCTCCACCGGGCCATCGCTCCCACGCCGGCTGGTTCGCCGGGCCTCCACGAAGGGGCGAACTGGAAGTGATCGCCGAGTTCGCCGCGGGCCTTGAACTAGCGCCGGACGAGGTCGCAGCGAGGGCACGGACCCTGGATTCGATCCTCGGCAAGACAGGCGTAGCCTCCCTGGCGTCGCCGGTCGCGGGGATCACCCCGTGGTCATCGGAGATGCCGGTCCGCTATCGCCTGGAAATCGAACTGATGGACCCGTCCGGGGCCGTCATCGACCGGACCGCAACCTGGGTCGGCTTTCGATCGGTTCGGGTCGTGGGCAACGAACTCCTGATCAACGGCCGCGCCGTGCTGATCCGCGGGGTCAACCGCCACGATTTTGACCCGGCGACGGGCCGGGTGGTCCGGTTCGAGGACATGCGCGCGGACCTCGTCGCCATGAAGCAATTCGGGTTCAACACCGTGCGGACGTCGCATTATCCGAACGATCCGCGGTTCCTGGACCTTGCGGATGAGCTGGGCATGTACGTCATCGACGAGGCGGACATCGAGTCGCACGCATTCTGGGGCTCCCTGTGCGATGACCCACGGTACCTGGGTGCCTGGGTCGATCGAGTGTCACGGATGGTCCTGCGGGATCGCAACCATGCGTGCGTGATCCTGTGGTCCCTCGGCAACGAGTCCGGCTACGGGGCGAACCACGATGCCGCCGCGGCCTGGGTACGACGGGTGGACCCAAGTCGACCGCTGATGTACGAGGGAGCGATTCGGTTCGACTGGACCGCCGGCGAGCGCGTCACAGACATCATCTGCCCGATGTACCCGTCGATCCTCGCGCTCACAGGACACGCCGCCTCGCGAAAGCAGCGCGGTCCACTGATCATGTGCGAGTACTCACATGCCATGGGCAACAGCAACGGCACCCTGGCCGAGTACTGGGCTGCCATCGAGGCCACGCCAGGCCTCCAAGGCGGCTGCATCTGGGAGTGGCGCGATCACGGGCTGGATCAGCGGCTGCCTGACGGTCGGTTTCGTGCCGCGTACGGCGGGGACTTCGGCGACGAACCGAACGACGGCAATTTCTGCATCGACGGGATCACGTTTCCTGATCGTGGTCCCAAGCCCGCGCTCTGGGAGCATCGGGCGATCGCGCTGCCGGTCCGGGTCCAGGCTTCGCCCGAGGAACTCGCCCGCGGCGTAGTGGCCGTCGAGAACCGAGCCGACTTCCGGGATCTGGGCTGGCTGGCGGCGACGTGGGATCTCGCCGACGAGAACGGATCCATCGCTCGCGGCAAGGTGCTTCTACCGACGCTCGGCCCAACGACGACCGGGCCTGCGAAGCTTGAAGGCTGGCCGCCACTGAACGCATCGACGCTGGAGCGCTGGCTGACCATCGCCTTCCGCACGGACGGAGCGGAACCCTGGGCACCGGCAGCATTTCCCGTGGGCGAGATCCACCTGCAGGTGCCGGGGTATGACCCGATCCAGGCAGCACCCCATCGACGACCGGACCGGTCGATCGTCGGACCGGACGGTTCGCTTCGCCTGCCGGCGCTGTCCGATGGTCCGCGGCTGGCCCTTTGGAGAGCACCCACGGACAACGATCGCATTGCCGGACTCGCCGAATCCTGGTCGGTGCTGGGCATCGATCGGCTCGAACGCCGACTCGAAGCGATCGAGGAGGACGCCGATGCGCTCCTCATCAGATCGACGTGGCTGACCGGAAGCGGCCTTGAAATCCCCCACGAGCAGCGGGTCACGGAACGTGAAGACGGTTGTATCCACGTCGACGAGGTAGTCACCATCCCGACGACGCTGGCTGACCTTCCGCGAGTCGGCACGGTCCTGGAGTTCGAGCCGGGACACGAGGCGCTCACCTGGTACGGACGCGGGCCTGTCGAGACGTACCCGGATCGCCGACTGGCCGGCGGGATCGGACGATGGGAATCATCGGTGACGGCACAGTTGGTGCCATATGTCCGACCGCAGGAGAACGGAGGCCACGCGGATACCAGCTGGCTTGAACTGCGCCGGGCATCCGGTGGCGGCGCGAGGATCCAGCTGGACCGGCCGAGCCAGGTGTCGATCAGCCACCTGCGCGCGGCGGACCTCGCCACGGCAACGCACGTCGAGGACCTGATCATGCGACCAGAAACGATCGTCCATCTTGACGCCGCGCACCGCGGGCTCGGGACGGCGAGTTGCGGACCCGATACGCTCAGTCCGTTCATTGTGTCGTCCGGGCAATATCACTGGAGCTGGTCCATGATTCCTCTCGCGGATAGAGCCTGATGCCGATTACCTGGCAGGAAGCGACTCGCGAGTTTCACCTTCACAACGGCAAGCTCAGTCTCGTCCTCGGCATCCTGGACAACGGCTGGCTGGGACAACTTCATTTCGGCGCGCCGCTGGATCCGAACGCGTCCTACCGGCACCTTGGACCCGCGGCGTTCCACGGTTTCGGGAACCGGGTCGATGAGCCGATTGCGCTGATCGTGCCCACCTCGGGCGGCGGCGACTTCCGAATACCCGCGCTTGTCGTGGACAGTCCGGGCGGCGGAACGGTCCTGGACCTCGTCTATGCCGGACATCGGATCACGCCCGGCAAGCCGACACTGGAGGGTCTGCCGGCAACCTACGCCGAGGATCCCTCCGAAGTCACGACCCTCGAGATCGACCTCGATGACGCGGCCGCGGGTCTGCGCGTCGTGGCGCGCTTCAGCCTGTTCGAGGGTCGACCGGTCGTCGCGCGCTCGATGCAGCTGACCAACATCGGGCAAGGCCGGCTGATCGTCCGCGCGGCAATGAGTACCGCCATCGATCTCCCGGACGGCCCGTGGGATGTGCTTGGTTTCAGTGGGGCGTGGGCACGTGAACGGCACCCGCACCGGGCCCCGCTCCTGCCCGGCCGGAGGTCAGTTGGCAGTCTTCGCGGGGCCACGGGACACCAGCAGGATCCCTCACTCTTCCTCCTGCGCCCAGACACGAACGAGACCAGGGGCGAGGGCTTCGCCCTGTCGCTGGTGTACTCCGGCAACTTTCTGGCGGAGGCAGAGTCCGGACCGAGAGGCTCCGCCCGGGTCCGCATCGGGATCCATCCCGATGCGTTCACCTGGACCCTTGACCCGGGGGCCTCGTTCTCGACCCCCGAAGCCATCGTTGCCTGGACCGGCGCCGGCATCGGAACACTCAGTGACGCGCTGCACGGGCTGTATCGCGAGCGCCTGGCGCGCGGGCCGTGGCGGGACCGCGCTCGCCCGGTGCTGCTGAACAGCTGGGAGGGCGTCTACTACGACTTCGATCATGAGCGACTGATCGAGATGGCCCGGGCCGCCGCCGACCTCGGGGTCGAGCTCTTCGTCCTCGACGACGGCTGGTTCGGCCAGCGTGACGACGACACGAGTTCGCTGGGTGACTGGGTGGTTGATCAGCGGAAGCTGCCGAACGGCCTCGGCATGCTGGCGTCAGAGGTTGAAGCGATGGGCATGTCCTTCGGCCTCTGGATCGAGCCCGAAATGGTCAGTCAACGGAGTGCCCTATTTACCGACCATCCTGACTGGGCCATCGGCGTGCCCGGCCGACCTCGGACCGAGAGTCGGCAGCAACTGGTCCTCGACCTGTCCCGACCCGAGGTCGTGGATCACCTCGAGCGTGTGATCGCCGACGTTCTTTCAAGTGCGTCGATCCGGTACATCAAATGGGACATGAACCGGAACATCACCGAACCATTCGGCGGATCGTTGCCCGCGGACCGCCAGGGCGAGTTCTTCCATCGATACATGCTCGGCACCTACGATCTTTGGAGCCGGCTCACCACCCGGTTCCCCGAGATCCTCTGGGAATCCTGTGCCGGTGGTGGCGGTCGTTTTGACCCCGGGATGCTCGCCTATGCCCCGCAGGCCTGGACGAGCGATGACACCGATGCCATCGAACGGCTTGCGATCCAGTGGGGCACCTCGCACGTGTATCCGCTGAGCTCAATGGGTTCCCATGTTTCCGCGGTGCCCAACCATCAGGTCGGGCGAATCACGCCACTCCGAACTCGTGCGATCGTTGCCTTCTTCGGCGTTCTGGGCTACGAGTTGGATCCACGCAACCTGACGGATGGCGACCGGGCGGAGATTCGCGATCAGATCGCCCTATACGTCCAATATCGCGAGCTCTTCCAGCGCGGCCGTTTTGTTCGATTGCGAAGCCCACTCAGCAACGAGGATGGAGCGTGGATGGTCGTAGCGCCCGACCAACGGTCGGCGATCGTTGCCCATGTCCGGATCCTTGCGCAGCCGGTTCCGCCGCCCGATCGCCTTCGGCTTCGCGGCCTGGACGGCACGCTCACGTACCGGGTCGAGGAGTGGCCGGGCGGTGCTGGAGCCGGGCCCGACGCAGGTCCTGGGCGCTCGGGATCCGACGAGGTGCGATTCGGAGGCGATCTCCTCATGGCCGCGGGACTGCGCGTCCAGCCGGCAAGTGCGCGAGACGAACCATTGCCCGGTGACTTCGCGGCTCGGCTCTGGGTGCTGACCGCCATCTGACGCGCTCAGGTCGGTAGCGCTACTCGCCCGGAGCTGCTCCAGCACCATTCGCGGCGTCCACCACGAAGACCTGCGGCGTCAGCCCGGTCCGACGCTCGTAATCCCGTTCCACGGCGGCGCGCAACTCCGAGGCTCGGCCACGCTCCACGAGATTGACGGTGCAGCCGCCGAAGCCGGCACCGGTCAGGCGTGCGGCCACCACACCGGGTGTGCCGACCGCGATGGCAACCAGGGCATCGAGCGCCGGCGACGAGACCTCGAACCGGTCGCGGAGCGACGCGTGCGATGCCGCGAACAGGGAACCGAGGGCGAGGAAATCCCCCGCGCGAAGTGCCTCCTCGACCGCGACGACCCGGGCATTCTCGGTCACGACGTGGAGAGCCCGCGCCCATGCCACCTCATCGATATGTGCCTTGTTTCGTGCCAGCATGGGCAGGTCAACATCCCGTAGAGAGACGACACCAGGTCCATTCGCCTGAATTGCCAGGACGGCTCGGCGGCACTCCTCACGGCGGGCGTTGTAAGCCGATGTCTCGAGGCGCCGAGGGCTGCCCGAGTGGCACACGACGATCTCGAGCGCCTCCGGAATCGG
Source organism: Chloroflexota bacterium (assembly GCA_043778745.1). GTDB lineage: Bacteria > Chloroflexota > Limnocylindria > Limnocylindrales > CSP1-4 > UBA5189. The sequence continues at coordinate 2,737 of JAYWFP010000097.1, read as the reverse complement.
CACCATGTGCCAGTCCAGGGATCGGCAATCCAGCAGCAGCGCGCTGCCGGCCCGGCCAAGGGTGACGGCGAACTGGTCCATCAGGCCGCACATCACACCCACGTACTCGTTTTCTGCCCGCTGGGCCGTCTGGGCGAGGGCCATGGGCTCGATGGCGGGGGCCTCGCCGCCCGACAACGCCCAGGCGGCGGCGAGCTCCAGAGCGGCCGATGATGACAGGCCGGCTCCGGATGGAATCGTCGATTCGAGGAGTCCGTGGAAACCCCGGATCGGGATACCGGCCTCGCGGAGCGCCCATGCCGTGCCCGCGATGTAGTCGAGCCACGTCCCACGCTTTGGACCCAGGTCGCGAAGATCGAGGAGCCCACGCTCCCCGGTGGACCTCAGCGTCAATTCGACCCGGTCGTCGTCCGTTGGAACGAGGGCGACCCGGATCTCCAGATCGATGGCCGCCGGGAGCACCAGCCCATCGTTGTAGTCGGTGTGTTCGCCGATCAGGTTTACCCGCGCTGGAGAACGAACGACGCGGATCGCCTCCGGATCCTCCGCAGCCCTCGGATCCAGACTGATCAGGCGCTCCCGAAGCATGAGCTCTCGTTCGGGTCGCGTCTCGGTGATCGCCATGTCGTCTGGATGCTACTTGGGGAACCCGAGTCCGGCTCGGGCCAGTCCACTGGAAGCGGTCGATTCCACGACCCTCCAGACCACCGCTGCTCCAACCAGGGCCAGCACCGCGCAGCCGAGGAACAGAGGCATGGCGCCGCCAAGACCGAAGACCACTCCCCCGACGGCGTTCGCAAGAACGGCGGCAGCACCAAAGGCGACCGTCTGATAGAGGCCCTGCCCGGTGGCCTGAAGCTCCGAGGGCAGCAGGGTCGCGATCGTCATGACGGCCGCAATCGTGATCGCGGCGAACGCCAGCCCACTCACCAGGCGTGTCGCCACGATCAGCGAAGGGTCGGCTAGGAACGCCCACGAAACGAGGACGGCCGCGTACAGGACCATGCCCCCCGCCAGCAGCGCGCGCGTCCCCGTGCGGCGCACGATCCGGGGGATCAATGCCATCGCCGGTATTTCGGCGAGTGCTGAAATACCAGCGGAGAGGGCGATGTCCGATGGCTGTCCGCCCAGCTCCAGGAGACGCAAGGCGAGGAACGTGAAGCCCGCCAGGATGCCGATATGAACGAGGCCAAGGCCGAGGAGGACGCCACGCAGGCGTGGCTGCGTCCGCAGGACCAGCATGAATGAGCCACCCCGGCGAGCGACGATCGCCTGCCGGGCGGCATCGGTGGCCGCGCCGGGTCGAAATCGTGCGACATCCGGGACCCACCGAAGCACCACGACCATGCCGATAGCGCTGGCGCACACGAGGAGTGGGGCCGGCCAGAAGCCGGCCTCGTTGTATAGGCGACCCGCCAGGATCGATGTCCCGGCGAATCCGAAGCTGGTCAGCAGGCGAACCCGGGCATACGAACGAGGCGATCGGCCGAGGGCATTGACTGCCAGCGCATCCGAGAGCGGTGAGATGGACGACTCAAACGCCGCGTAGGCGATGATGAGGCCGACGACGATGATCGGCGGAGCACCCACGAGCAGCCCGAAGAGTGCGGCCGTTGACCCGATGACCCCGGCCCTGAGCGCCGCCACCCGGCCGATGACCACGTCCGCCAGATGGCCCCAGACCGGCACCGCCAGCATGAAGGCGAGCGACGCGAGCGCGACCGTCAACCCGATCTCGGCCGGCCTGAAGCCACGTTCGGCCAGGATCGACGACAGAAAGGGATAGAAGGCGCCGAGGATGGCGCCGGCCAGCAGGAACAGGATCCTCAGCGCGAGCATCAGCGGATGGTATCCGCCAGACCGCGAACCGTCGTCGTTGGCCCATCACACTAGGCCAACGGACGGTATGATGCGCCGATGATTGCGCGTCCCACTCGAGCCGATTGGCTGTCGCTCCTTGCCCTCGGGTTCATGTGGGGCACGAGTTACGTGTTCATCAAGATCGGCGTCGAGACCCTGCCGACGTTCACCCTGATCGCGGCCCGGCTGGCTATCGGCCTCACGATCCTCGCGACGGTCGTGTTCATCGCCAAGGAACCGCTCCCGCGCAGCCCAAGGATCTATGGGCACCTGATCGTCATGTCGGTCATCAACATTGTTCTGCCGTTCTACCTGATCACGACCGCCGAGCGGTCGGTCGATTCTGCGCTCGCGGCGATCCTCAACGGGGCGGTGCCCCTGTTCGTGATCGTGATCGCGTCGTTGTTTCTGCACGACGAGCCGATCACCGTGAACCGTCTGGCCGGGCTGATCGTTGGCTACGCGGGCGTCGTGATCCTGGTCAGCCGGAGCCTCGGGCTGGCGGGCGGGCAGAGCAGTCTCGAGGGCGAACTTGCGCTCCTCGGGTCAACGCTCGCCTACGCCGTCGGCGCCGTCTATTCGCGCCGCAACGTGCGAGGCTTGCGACCGATGATCCCGGCCCTCTTCCAGGTTGCCTTTGCTTTCGTGATCGTCACCCTGATCGCCGTGCTATTCGAGGACCCGCTGTCCGTCTCGTGGACGCCGCCCGCCGTGGGCGCCGTGGTCTGGCTGGGCATCCTCGGATCGGGGTTCGCCTACCTCGTCAACTTCCGCCTGCTCGCCCGAATCGGGGCCACGCGAACCTCACTGGTCGCCTATCTGCTCCCGATTGTCGGCATCATCTCCGGCGCGATCGTGTTCCAGGAGACCGTCGACG
>JAYWFP010000096.1:0-5298 GCA_043778745.1 Chloroflexota bacterium | reverse complement strand
CGGCCACGGCCAAGCCCGCGAGGATCAGGAGCAACGCGAGGCGCGCAACCGGCAGCCAGTTTCGCGGCTGGGGTGCCTGGAGGTCGAAGTGGACCTCGGCATCGCCGGACAGCACCGCCCGGAGCTCGCGCACGCGGGAGTCGAGTTCGCGCATCCGCCCGACGGTCGTCCTGAGGACCGGCAGCGGATCACGAGCCGGGTGGGAGTCGTGCAGGACCGCCATCTGCCCGGTGACCGAAACGGCCGAGCTGAGCCGCTCGAACCGTTCCTGGGCGGTTGCCCGGTCCGCGATGAAACGCTCGGCCTGGAGTGCCTTCTCCAGCATGGATTTCCGTTCGGCGAGCCCAATGTCGGCCTCGACACGGCGCTCGCGGGCCAGCGTCAGTCGATCCCGGTCCTGCTCGAGCCGCTCGAGCGAGGCCTCGCCCTGGGCGAGGGCGGCGGCAGCCTGTCCGACGGCCGCGGCTGCGATCTTGATCCGCCCGGGGTTCTTGTCGCCCTTCGTATTGAGGTCGTGGAGCGCCTTCTCCAACTTCCGCTTGGATCGGCCGGTTCCCCGGTCGGCGCCGGAGATCGACGCCTGGAGACGATCTCGAAGCGCGCTCTCGTCGCGCGCGACGTCGTCCATCTCGTGATGCCGGACCGAGGCCGTCGAACGGAAGAACGCTTCCGTCGGGATGCCGGTCAACTCGGCCAGGATCTGGTCGGCCTGCGCCGGGTCCGTGACCACGTTGCCGTCATATTCCAGGCGAACCGTACCCTTGCCGCCACGGAACGCCTTCTCGACGACACCCGGGTGCATTCCGTCTTCCTCGTCCTGCTCGAATTCGAGCCGAACGGCTGGCTTGGCGTCCCCTGTGGCGCCCCAGGTCTGCATCCCCTCCATCTCGGCAGAGGCCGAGGTAACTCGACGGGTAAGGGCCAGCTCGAGGGCTCGCTGCAGCGTGGTCTTGCCCGATTCGTTGGGTCCCCGGACGACGGTCAACCCGCGATCGAGCGTGAGGTCGAGCTCCCGGTGGCGTCGAAGGTTCTCGATCCTGAGCCGGGTGATCCTCACAGCGTCACTTCCTCGCCCGCGAGGAGGAGTCGTCCGAGTCGCAGTACGTCGCGTGCCTCGGCGGCCGCGTCGACATTATCGGCGGCCTCGAATTCGGCGATACCCGCCTCGATGTCCCGGACGAATGCGCCGAGAATCGTGTCCTCGGGCGGCAGCGGACCGTTTGACAGGGGCGGGACCGAGCGATCACGAACACGGATCTTGAGGAAGGCGTCGGCGAGGGCGGCTTCAATTTCCTCTTCGTGGAGATCGAGGGCATCCGGTCGAACCCCGATCAATTGGACGTCCATGACGATGTCGGGGTTGGCCAGCATTCGAAGGTCATCGATCATCGCGGGCTGCGAAGCAACCGTCGCTGCGTCGATCTCGAACTTCTGGAATTTGGTCCGGCCGACGCGCCGTTCCTGAATCTGGAGGTCCCGCTTGTCGTCGTGCAGATCGAGGCTTACCAGCAGGACGTTTCCGGCGCGATCCTGATCCAGGGCCACCGGCTCCGGTGCACCGGAATAGGCGTAGGCCGTCCCGCCGGCCTTGCCGCGGCTGGACGAGTGCCAATGGCCCAGCGCGAGGTAGTCGAGCTTGCTGGCCGCGATTTCATCGGTGGTGATCACAACTTCGTCGTGTTCGGTCTGCTTCGGAATTGCGATGGACCCGTGGACCATGCCGATCTGCCACGTGGACGGATCTCCACTGACATCGAGGCCGGCCAGGGGCGATCGGGGGGCGCGCTTGGTTGCAAAGACGTGGGCATGGACCGTCAGGTCGAGCGTCTCAAGACGAACTGACGGCTGCTCGGGGGTGAGGAGCGTCACGAAGTCCGATCCAGCCGCGCCGGCCAGGGCCTGGAGATCGTACGAGCGATAGATCGACGCCCGGTCATACACGTCATGCGTGCCGGGGATGAGCACCGTCCGGATCCGCTCGTTGACGAGGCGCTTGAGCTCGGCGGCAACCCGGTCGACGGACCGCCGGGGCTGCACGTTCGAGTCGAACAGGTCACCGGCAACGAGGAAAAGGTCGACTTTCTCGGCGATCGCGAGGTCGATGCTGGCGCGGAAGGCGGCGAACTGCCGCTCGCGCTGGGCCGTGGCCGCTTCCCCCAGATCCGCGTATCGCGCACCGAGGTGAACGTCGGCCGTGTGGAGCAATCGAAGCATCCGGTCGTGGGCCTCCCCGTGGCTTGTCCTGCGCGACGGACCGCGAGGCACCGGAACCCGTCCGGGCCGACGGACACCACCTCATCGGCAGCTTCCGACGGCCCCACGGGTCCTGGCCAGCGAGGCGCCCCCATTGCTCCTCGTTCGCCGCCCGAACCGTCGCTCCTTATTGTGACAGGTAGCCTGTCACGACTTCCGGACCCCGAAGTAACCCCCCTCCGTTGATCGAGCGCAACACGGGCCGGAATCGGGCCTATCAGGCGATCCGATGTATTCTCGGGGTCAACGAAATCACCGGTGCGCCCCGCCCAAGGGACTCCACATCGGCACCACGGGTCGCGCGGCCCCGGCTGACGCGTGACCGCGTCCTGCCGATCCCTGCGGATCGCATCACGCTGAACATCGCGCTCGGAGGCACCCAGTGACGTACACGGACCGGACGCTCACCTGCGTCGACTGCAGCCAGGAATTCATCCATTCGGCGGACGATCAGAAGTACTACTCGGAGAAGGGGTTCTCGTCCGAACCCAAGCGATGCGTGTCGTGCAGGGCGAGCCGCCGGGCCGCACGTGACGGGGGCGGTTTCGACGCGCATGACATGGGTGGACCGCGCGGCTATGAGAGCGGGGCCGGGCGCGAGTTCTTCGCGGTCCTGTGCTCCGAATGCGGTAACCAGGCACAGGTGCCGTTCCGCCCGCGGATGGATCGACCGGTTTACTGCTCCGACTGCTTCCGCAAGGTTCGACCCGACTGATCGCGTAGCCGGCCAGCACCCCGGGCTGATCCGGAACTGACCTTGAATCCACGTGGCCCCCATCGCGTCGCGGTCCGTCGTTCCGTCCGGGTTCAGACGCGAAAGGTCTCTCCCCGGCGGTAACGCTCCCGGCTGCGCCCCCGCCAGACCGTGACGCGGCCGCGGCCGTGGACTTCGAACTGCGCGTCGCGCACGACGACCCCGGTGTCCTCGTCGATGCCGAGTACTGCGATGTGGCGCGGCGATTGGAGCACCATGAGCGCAAGGATCGTTTCCGGCCAGGCGTCGTAGTGCGGGAGGACGGCGATGCCGGGCACCACGGAGGCCCCGGCCGTCCAGCGGATGGGCCATGGCAGTTTGCGGCGACGGAAATCGGCCTGGACCTCCGCCAACGCCATGGCGCCCGCCGAGCAACCGGCCACAACCGCACCGCGGGCATGGGCGGTTCGAATTGCGGCCCCGAGTGGGCTGCCGGTGAGGACCGATCGAAGATGGCCGGGCTTGCCGCCCGACAGGTAGATCAGATCAGCCTCGCCGATGGCCTGCAGGGCCGCCGGGTCGGCACCGTCCTCGGCATTCCGGACGAGAACGCACTCGACTTCGGCGCCAAGGGCCGCGAAATGCGAGCGACCCATCTCCGCCCAGCCGCGGAAGACCGCCTCGCCATCCGGCGCGCTGGCGGTCGGCAGGATGGCGACCCGCGGCCGAGCTCGAGAGATGCCCTCGAGCAGCGCGCGATCCATCGCGTCCATACCGGGCAGGAACTCGCCGGCACCGATGAGGGCTACGGGTCCGGACATGGGTCGGAGTCTAGCCGTCTGCCGCTTTTGCGGGCGAGCGCCCTACACTCGGCCGATGACGTCCTCGTCGCGCGGCGCGCTCGCCGCTGCCATCATCGGGTCCGCGGTCGTCTTCCTCGACGGCACGATCGTGAACATTGCCCTTCCGCGAATCGGGGCGACACTGCCGGCGGTGGCGATCGGTGTCCTCGAAGGTCAGGTCTACATCGTCGCCGGCTACATGGCGACCCTGGCCGCGTTCCTGTTGCTGGCCGGCGCTCTCGGTGACCGGTACGGTCGACGTCGGATCTTCCTGCTCGGGCTCATCGGGTTCGGCGTTGCCTCGCTGATCTGCGCGCTGGCACCATCCCTCGACGTCCTGGCGGCGGCGCGCCTGCTCCAGGGCGTGGCCGGCGCGTTGCTCGTGCCCGGGTCCCTGGCCATCATCACCGCCACCTTCGTGGGTGCCGAGCGCGGGCGAGCCTTCGGGATCTGGGCGGCGTCCACGGCCGCCGTGGCCATCTTCGGGCCACCGGTCGGCGGAACGCTGGTCGAGCTGTTCGGATGGCAGAGCATCTTCCTCGTCAATGCCCCGCTCGTCGCGCTGGGGTTGATCCTGACCCTGCGCTACGTGCCGGAACTTCGAGCGACCGGGGTCCGCACACCGTTCGATTGGCTCGGCGCGCTGGTGGCTGCCGTGGCCGTTGGCGGCCTGTCATTTGGTGCCATTCGCGGCCAGCAGGTTGCGTGGGCCGAGCCGGGGCCACTCGTCATGCTGGCGGTCGGGCTCGTCGCGGTGATCGCGTTCCCGATCCTCATGATCCGTCGCCGCAACCCTCTGGTCCCTCCCGAGATGTTCCGCAACCGGACCTTCGCGGCCATCAACGTCTCGACGGTGCTGATCTACGCGGCGCTCTATGTGCTGCTGTACATGCAGGGCCTGTTCATGCAGGGCGTGCTCGGGTATTCGCCGCTTGGGGCAGCCCTGGTTGGGCTCCCGACTGGGATTGCGCTTGCCCTCATCTCGGCCTGGGCGGGCACGCTCGCTGGTCGGCTCGGTGCCCGGCGGTTCCTGGTGGGCGGTCCCGTCGTGATGGCCGCGGGCGCCCTCTGGTGGCTCCGGGTTCCGAGCGATTCGACCCCTTGGCTCGCCCAGGCCAGCGACCCGGCGTCGCTCATTCCGCCGCTCACGGCGTTCATCGATCCCCTTCCTGCGATCCTCCTGTTCGGCGTCGGGATCGCGTTCGTCGTGGCGCCCCTGACCTCGACGCTGATGAGTTCGGTCGCGGTCGAGCGGGCGGGCCTGGCCTCGGCGATCAACAACGCCCTGTCGCGCGTGGGACAGCCGCTGGCATCGGCCGTGATCTTCATCCTGATCACGGAGCGCTTCTACGCCTCACTGGCCGGGGCCGTGCCGGGCCTTGATCCTCGGTCGGCGGCACTCCGCGCCGCCGTGCAACCCCTCAACGCTCCGGATCCGTCCGTCGGGGCAGCCATCCAGCAGGCGGCACGGCTGGCATCGACGGATTCGTTCCACGCCACCGTCCTCGT
>JAYWFP010000095.1:0-5310 GCA_043778745.1 Chloroflexota bacterium | reverse complement strand
GACGCGACCCGGCACCGCTGCCACCCGGCGCCACTCGCCTGACGCGACCCGGCGCGGCTCGCGGTGACCCAACCCGGCACCGCTGCCATCGGCTACGCTCCCTCCATGCCGGACTTCAGCAAGCCCCCGTGGGACGCGATCCTTCCCTTCCTGAGGGCTGACGTGCTGCCGATCCTGCTGATCGTCGTCGCGGCGATCTTCCTCGTCCGAGGGTCGCGCCTGTTCGTCCATGGGATCGTGAAGGCGCTCATGGATCGCGAGGCGACCGAGGGTACCGCCCAGGAGCTATCGGCAGTCGAGCTGAAGAAGCGCATGGACACGCTCGACGACCTGGCTGGCCGAGTGGTCCGATTCTTCCTGCTCGTCATCGCAACCCTCATGGTTCTCCAGACCCTCGGCCTCGAGATCGGGCCAGCCGTGGCCGGACTGGGCATCGTCGGCGTCGCCGTTGGCTTTGGCGCGCAGCATCTGGTGCGGGACTACCTCAACGGCGCCCTGATCCTCATCGAGAACCAGTTCAGTCGCGGTGACGTGATCAGCGTGGCCGGTGTGAGCGGGACGGTCGAGGACTTCAGCCTGCGGCGAACGACCCTGCGCGACGTGGACGGCATCGTCCACACCGTTCCAAACGGGGAGATCCTGGTCGCCAGCAACCTGACCCGGGTCTGGGCGAGGATCAATCTCGAAGTCAGGGTGGCCTACGCAACAGATATCGAGAAGGCGATCCTCGTGGTGGACGCCGTGGGCCGGGAGATGGCGTCCGATCCGGCCTGGAAGCGGCGGATTCTGGAGGCGCCCAAGGTTGACCGGATCGAGGCTCTCGGCGAGTACGGCGTGACCCTCAAGATCTTCGGGACCGTGCGAGCCCCGGAGCGTTGGGCCGCGCCCGGTGAGCTGCGGAAACGTCTGCTCGTTGCCTTCAAGGCGAACCAGATCGAGATTCCATACCCACACCGAGTCGTGCTCAACCGTCCCGCCGGCAGCCTCTCGGCATCGTCCGCGACGGCTGGGCCGACGGACGACGATCTCGCGCCGGAGGAGTGACCGCAGCCAATCGGGCGCGGTAGGATGCAACGACCCTCGCCGTGTTCGAAGGTGCGGCGCGGGCAGGACGCGGAACGACGCGAGACCGGAGGGACCCTTGAACACCGAAGCCCGCGGGGACGGCCATCCGGCGATCGAGAATCTCATGGCCGAGACGCGTGTCTTTCCGCCCGACCCGTCCTTTTCCCGGTTGGCCAATGCGCAGCCGTCCCTGTACGAGGAGGCAGAGCGGGACTACGTCGGGTTCTGGGCTCGTCAGGCCCGCGAGCGCCTGTCGTGGACGAAGCCGTTCGAGACGACTCTGGAATGGGAGCTTCCGTTCGCGAAGTGGTTCGTCGGCGGCGAGTTGAACGTCGCCTACAACTGCCTCGATCGTCACGTCGAGGCGGGACTCGGCGACAAGGTCGCTTATCACTGGATCGGGGAACCAGGCGACACGCGCACGCTGACGTATGCGGACCTGCTTCGAGAGGTCGGCAAGGCCGCCAACGCGCTGCGCGAGCTTGGCGTTGAGAAGGGTGACCGGGTCGCAATCTACATGCCGATGATCCCGGAACTTCCAATCGCCATGCTCGCCTGCGCCAGAATCGGCGCGCCCCACACCGTGATCTTCGGCGGGTTCTCAGCCGAGGCACTCGCTGGCCGAATCAACGACTGCGGGGCAGTGGTCCTGGTCACCGCCGATGGTGGCTACCGGCGGGGCAAGGAGGTCGGACTCAAGCATCATGCGGACGAGGCACTCGCGGCAACGCCGTCGATCCGTGCCGCGATCGTCGTCAACCGGACCGGCCACGACATTCACATGCTCGAGGGCCGTGACCACTGGTGGCACGACATCGTGGATCGTCAATCACCGGACTGCGCGCCGGTTCCGGTCGATTCCGAGCACATGCTGTTCCTCCTCTACACGTCGGGTACGACGGCCAAGCCGAAGGGCATCCTGCACACGACGGCTGGCTACCTCCTTGGCACCAGCTACTCCCACGAGATGATCTTCGACCTCAAACCCGACGACGTGTATTGGTGTGCCGCCGACATCGGCTGGGTTACCGGACACAGCTACATCGTGTATGGGCCGCTGGCAAACGGCGCCACCGGAGTCATGTACGAAGGTGCGCCCGACACCCCGACCTGGGAACGCTGGTGGGAGATCGTCGAGGACTACAAGGTCTCGATCCTGTACATGGCACCGACGGCCATCCGCGCGTTCATGAAGCAGGGAACGCACCACCCAGCCGCCCACGACCTGTCCTCGCTCCGCGTCCTCGGGTCCGTTGGCGAGCCGATCAATCCCGAGGCATGGCTGTGGTACCACGAGCACGTCGGCGGCTCCAGGGCACCGATCGTGGATACCTGGTGGCAGACCGAGACCGGCCAGATCCTGCTCACGCCCCTGCCGGGGGTCACCATCACCAAGCCCGGTTCGGCAACCTTCCCGTTCCCTGGCATCGGCGCGGATATCGTGGATGCTGACGGTGAGTCGGTCCCGTTCGGCGGTGGGGGATACCTGGTCCTGACCCGGCCGTGGCCGGCCATGTTGCGTGGGATCTACGGCGACCCAGAACGATATCGGGAGACGTACTGGAGTCGATTCCCGGGCAAGTACTTTGCCGGCGACGGCGCCAAGCGGGACGATGAGGGCTACTTCTGGCTTCTCGGGCGCGTCGACGACGTCATGAATATTGCTGGCCACCGGATCTCGACGACCGAGGTGGAATCCGCCATCGTCGATCACAAGTCGGTGGCGGAAGCGGCCGTTGTCGGAACCAAGGACGACGTGACCGGACAGTCGATCTTCGCCTTCGTGATCCTGAAAGCGGACCAGACGGCATCGGACGCCCTTGCGCTTCAGCTCCGCGAGCACGTGGCCTACGTGATCGGCCCGATCGCGCGGCCCAAACAACTCATGTTCGTTCCAGACCTGCCGAAAACGCGGTCAGGCAAGATCATGCGGCGCCTTCTCCGCGATATCGCGGAAGGCCGAGCCCTGGGCGATACCAGCACCCTCGCCGACGCTGGCGTTGTCGATACCATTCGTGAGAACTCGGGTCGAACAGAGGAGTAGCGAGTGCCCTTTGGAATTGGCAGGAAGCAGGACGGGCCTTCCGTGGAGGCCGTCGCACCGCCCGAGGTCGCTCCGACCACGACCAGGGCGATCGCCTTCCAGGGATTCACGGAGGAATGGCGTCTCGACGGTCAGGTCGTCCTGACCGGACGCCTGATTGAGGTGCTCAATCAACGGGAACCGATTCCGGTCATGGATGTCCGGTGGGCTCCGATTGACGGACCTGCCGCCCTTGAGCCCGCCCCGGGCATCACAGAGCTGGATCCATACGACCTGATCGTGGTCATCGTCGGATCCGGCACGCTCGCGGCGAAGACCGACGACGAGCGTGCCGCGCATCGGATCCACAAGGTGTCATTTGACGTGGCCCTCGCGGTGCCGCCGTTTCGCGTGATCGGCAGCGTGCAGGTTCATCCGGGCGCCGTGCCAGAGTCCATCATGGATCGAGGAGGCCGGCTGTTCGCCGCCCTGACGGGCGCTGCCATCCACTACGGGGACGTGGCCATCGATCTCGGCGGCGCCGACACGGTCCTCGTCAACCGCGCCTATGTTCGGGAGGTCGTCCAGGTGGACCTGTCAACCGGGCTCCCGTACGCGAACCTGCCGCGCCTGGGCCAGACGCGATAGAAGGATTCGAGCGGGTGGCGGCCCAGACCTCGGGACGGGATTTCGAGCGGGGCCGACGCCTCGCGCTCGGACGGCTCGTGCTCGGACGTCCCGCTCCTAGGTCCTGACGGGCTGCTTTCGACTGAACAGGCCGGTGAGGATCGACACTCCCATGGCGGGGGCCTTGCCTGGCGCTGCAACCGCTGGATCAATCCCCAGCACGAAGTCGGCCAGCCCCTCAAAGTCCCGGCTGACCGGCTCCTTGGGGAACATGTCGATGACCGTCCGACCTTCGTTGGCGGCCTTCACAAAGCTCATACCGCCTGACCGAATCGTTGCCATCGCCTTGAGGCCCACGACCTTCTCGATCTGAGCGATCGATACACCGCTGTTGACGCGGTTGACGACCATCGACAGGCGATCGCGAACCCCGAGCTCGATGGCGACATCGCACATCTGAACGGCAGCACGAATAGCCGGAATGTCGGGTGTCACCGGGACGATGATCCGGTCGGCGATCCCGAAGATCGTCTGATTGACTTCGCTGTAGGAAGGGTGCAGGTCGACCACAATCACGTCGACGCCCCAGCGGGCGGTCAGGATGGCCTCGGCGACCCGATCGGGATTCAGATTGATCATGGCGAGCGGGCTGGACACGAGCGCGACGACGCGGATACCGTTCTCGTGCACAGCCGCGACGTCGAGCAGGGATTCCGCAGGACCGCCTTCATCCTCGTCGAGCCACGCGTCACTCATGGTGCGCCCTGTCTCCATCCCGAGAGACAGGGTGACGTGGCCCGTGACCGTATCGGCGTCGACGAGTAGGACCTTCCGGTCCCGTCGAGCCTGGAGCGCCGAGGCGAGGTTCGTTGCGATCGTGGTCTTGCCCACGCCGCCCTTCGGATTGAAGATCGCGATGATCGGTGTCCGTGCGGCCCAGTCGGCCTCGACCTGGCCGCGGGACAGCACGGTGCTCTCGTGGTCATCCGAGTCAACCTGGGAACGGATCAGCATGGCCTCGGCTCGCCAACGGAGCCCGTCGGCGTCCACCGGACGAAGCACGAGCTCATCGTTGGGCCCGAAGGTGTCGTCCTCGCCGAGGGCATCGAACTGGGATGCGGTGGCAATGATCAGCGATGGGACATCGACGCCGCGCGACCGCTGCGCTGCAAGGGTGACCGACACGGCCGACGGATCGTCGGTCATGTCGAAGATCGCAAGGCCGACGGGAAGTCCGCCGTCGACAACCCGCTCCAGTTCCGCCGCCGATTCGAGGATCACGGTTCCGAATTCGGCGGCCGCCAGGCATTCGAGGATGGCGTTACGCTCTGTTTCCGGGAGCGCGACGGCGATGGTGGGGCGTCGCATTTGAGTTGAACTCCGTTCTAGCCGAGGCTGATTGGGGCGGACGCGGTCACGGACAGCAGGCCGACTTCCGTGTTCGTGACGACGGCACTGAACTCCTCGAGCCCGCCGACGATCGCGGCGAGATCCGTGTCGGCTTCGTGCCGAACGGTGAACACGAAGTCACCGGCCGGACCGGACACAACCGAGATGGCCTCGACACCGGGCGCCTTGGCGACAGCCCGCTTGAA